>SBGG01000050.1 GCA_006226685.1 Sphingomonadales bacterium | reverse complement strand
TCGAGAGGGAAGCCATTTGGACGTCCCGCAGGGATTTGACCAAAATGGCCCAACGCTGCGTCGAAAAGCCTGGAAATATCGACATATTCCTGCGCTTTTCCTCCTTGCGCTGAGCCATTTTGCTTCAAACCTCAACGGTGCCAGTAAGGGGGGCTGACCCTAGGGGTAGGGCCTGATTGCTGACGCTATTGGGACGTTCCCATGGCTTTCTTTCCGTGCGATGCTGCTCTTTGCAGTGGTTTGAAGTTGAGCTTCGATCGCCTGCGGTTCCGCGCTCGTTGAGCCTGAAATGGGGGGGGGGCGACCTTTGTCTGCCCATATGGGTTGACCCAGGCTTATTGAAACAGGCCTCTGGTCCCTTCCTTTCAGGGAGGGGGAGCCGTTATTCGCTGGCGGGGGATCTGTCCCTGCGCGTCAAAGTTTCGGGCGGGCATCGGGAGGATGTATCGTTTTATCCAAAAGGATTAATCTATTAATTTCATGGTCATGGCGCCTGATGCATCTTTTTGCATGGTTTTGTGACATCCTCAAAGCACCAGATCCCCCCTTTAGATCGGTTGCCGGACGGCACGGCGGTGAGGCATGTTTCTGCTGCTGATCGGGAGGGTTGATGATCTATAATACGCTGAAAAATAACGATAAAAATATCATGTGTGGGTGTGGGGCAACAGTACTCAGGATAAGCTTGTCCAATCGTCCAAAATTGCATTGACCAGCAAAATTGACTGGAGTAGAAAATCTGCAATTCAGGACAGAATCGAGGTCTGCCGAGTTTATGTGCGGACCCTATTAGGGAGGAAAAAATGCGTTTCCACACCATGGGCATATTTCTTGCGACCAGCGCGCTGACATTTGTCGGGCCCGCTTTCGCGCAGGGCCAGAGTCCTGCGCCTCAGGGGGCTGAAGGGGGCAGTGCCTCCGCCGCAGCGGTCGATACCCCGTCCATTATCGTTACCGGAACCCGCATCGTGCGCGATGGCTATACCGCGCCGACGCCCGTAACTGTCGCTACCACTGACGACCTTCTGAAGACCACGCCGGCCAGCATCCCCGATGCGCTCAACAAGCTGCCGCAGTTCGGTAACTCGCTGAGCCCGGGCAAGTCGGCGAACAACTTTGCCAGCATTCCGATCCATGGCAATGTGCTGAACTTGCGCAGCCTCGGTACTCCGAGCAACAATCCGAAGGGGCCGCTGCGCACGCTGATCCTGTTTGACGGCATTCGTGTGCCTCCGACTTCCTATGTCGGCACCGTGGATACCAATGTTCTTCCGCAGCTTTTGATGCAGCGCGTGGATGTGGTCACAGGCGGTGCGTCTGCGGGCTACGGCTCGGACGCGGTGGCCGGTGTCGTCAACTTCGTGCTCGACAAGGGCTTTACCGGTATCAAGGGCGTTGCGCAGGCAGGTATCTCGCAGCGCGGCGACAATGCGAACCAGCGTCTCGGCGTTGCAGGTGGTTGGGATTTCGCGGGCGGTCGCGGACACATCCTGATGAGCGCGGAATATTATAATAACGAAGGTATGCTGCGCAGCGATCGCGACATCGGCAATAAGAGCTATGTGTTTGTCGGCGCCAATCCGGGCGCGGGTGCCCCCGGTACGGCGGCCAATCCCTATACCATTGCCAGCAATGTCCTGATTTCGGCTCTCGCCCCGAACGGCCGGATCGTCGGGTCGAGCGTGACGGGCAATCCCTTTGTCGGTCAGGTCATCAACAATGACGGCACGACAAGGCCGTTCGACACCGGCACCGCGACCGGCACCACCGGTTTCCAGATCGGCGGCGACGGTTATGGCATCCCGGCCAACAATGCCGCGATCTCTCCTTATAAGACCTATCAGGGCTTCGGTCGCGTCAGCTATGATCTGACGCCGGATATCAATGCCTATGTGCAGGGTATCTGGTCGCGTACGGACATGAGTTATACGACCATGCAAAACTCGCTGATCCCGCCTTCGGGGGCAGTGAACATCTACAAGGGCAACCCCTATCTTTCGGCGGCGCTGGATGCGTCGCTGACCAGTGCGGACGATTATATCACTGTCGGTCAGACCCAGGCGGGCCAGCCGCAGCCGCGGGCTGATGAACGGACCGATTTCTGGATGGCGACGGCCGGCTTGCAGGGTAGTGTGGGCGCGTTCAAATGGACGCTCAGCTACACGCACGGCGAAACCAAGCATAAAATGGATAACTCCGGCCTGTACGACTATCAGAAGCTTTATGCCGCTGCCGATGTCGTGACCGATCCGGTTTCCGGTCAGCCGACCTGTCGCGTGCTGCTCGACCCCACTTATGCCTCCATGTATGCGGGATGTAAGCCGATTGACGTTCTGCATGGCAATCCCAACGCATCCACGCCGGAAGGCTATGCCTATGCGACCGGAACGTCGAGCTATCGCGCCCGGTTGAAGCAGGACTCGATCGAAGCCAGTTTCAGCGGCAGCCTCTTTGAACTGCCGGCCGGTCCCGTGGATTTCGCGATCGGTGCCGAATATCGCAAGGTATCGCTCGACCTCACCAGTAATGCCGATCCGGCAACGCTGTTCGGCTCCACTCCAGAAGAAACCGCGGCGCTTCGTTCGGAATATTTCGCTGGCCTGCGCGGTGTTCCTTCAGGTGCGCTCTATTACTGGCTGAACAATGTCGGCGTCGCCAATGGCAGCGTCAACGTCAAGGAGGCCTATGCCGAACTCGCCGTACCTGTCCTCAGGGATACGCCTTTCTTCCAGGAATTGAGCCTCAACGGCGCGGCTCGCATCACCGATTATTCGACCTCCGGAACGGTGAAGACCTGGAAGGTCGGCGCCACCTGGAAACCGGTTGATGACCTGCTTCTGCGCAGCACCCTGTCGCGTGACATTCGTGCGCCCAACCTGTTCGAACTCTACGCCGGCGCCCAGAGCGGCATCGGCATCGTCAACGATGTGCAGATCACGGACGGCAGCGGCAACCCGGTCTATGGCAGCGGTCAGAATGTGAACGTCAGCAGCGTCACTTCGGGCAATCGCGACCTTCAGCCGGAAATCGGCAAGACGCTGACCATCGGTGGTGTCTATTCTCCGTCCTACCTGCCCGGCTTCTCTTTCTCGGTCGACTATTACCGGATCAAGGTGACGGGCATCATCGAGACGCTGACCGCGCAGCAGATCCTGACCAACTGCTATAATGCCGGTGGTTCGGGGGCGGTGGAATGCGGCCTGATCGATCGTGATACGCCGACGAGTTTCCCGAGCCGGGTTCGCATCGTCCCCGCCAATATCGCTTTCCTCAAGACGGCGGGTCTGGACTTTGACGCGAGCTATCGTACCGGTCTGGGCAATGGTGCGCTGGGCCTTCGCCTCTATGCCAACTATCTCGACAAGTTCGATGCCCAGCAATATGCCGGTGCGCCGGTTGCCCATTATGCGGGCGTAAGCGTGGTCAGCAGTAACCCGGCGGGCTTCCCCCGTTGGCGCGGCAGCCTGATGGTCGATTATACCAACGGGCCGTTCGGCGTGACCGTGTCCGAGCAGTATATCGGCAAGATGCGGCTGGATATCCCCGGTGGCGTCAACCAGATCTCCTTCGTGAACGATCATGTTTCGCCGGTCTGGTACACTGACCTGTCGATGCGGTTCACTATCCCGAACGGCAAGGGTAATTTCGAACTGTTCGGCAACGTCAACAACCTGTTCGACAAGGATCCGCCGCTGATCCCCGGTACGGTGCCGGGCGTCAACCTGCCGACCAATATCGCCGTCTATGACTTTGTCGGACGTGCTTTCACGGCGGGTGTTCGCTTCAAATTCTGATGCTTGAGGGGAAGCGGCGACAGGTCGCTTCCCCCGCCTTTCGGGCGCAAAAGAAAAGGCCGGTTCTCCTTCTGGGGAACCGGCCTGTTTCGTTGGCGGAGAGGGACAGGGGGAGGGAATGCGCAAAGGCTCTTCCCCTGTTCCTGTTGTCAGTGTCTGATCGTGAAGGTCAGCCGTTCGAGCCGGCCGTTGAACCGGCTTGTTGCGCTGGTGTAGCTTGGGTCCACAGGGCTTACCAGATCCTGGCCGATGTCGAACCCCTCGCTGTGGGAGATGACGCGGGCGAAGGTCTGCGCGATCCGGCCGCTCGCGACCTGCGTGCCATCGACCGACAGCGTGACCATACCCGCGCTTGCCGGTTTTTCCTCGTCGAGTGCGAAATCGAGCGTGATGCTGTGCCGGCCGGGCGGCAACGGACGGTCGGCGACGATGCGCGTCCTGTGTGCGGGCGTCAGGTTGAACGTGAAGGCGGGGCGCCCCTTGTCGAAATAGAGCGAATAGCCGCCATATCGCCCGCCATGCGCGGCAAGGACGCCCTGGACCTGCTCCCCGGTTTCGACCTCCGCCCGGATGGTGAAGGACTGGCCGACGACATGGGGCGCGGAACCCTCCGGCAATTGCGTCATGGGCGCGAGATAGGTGAAGCTGGTTCGCCCCGCATTGGGATTGGGCATGCCCTGCTGCCGCCCTTCGCTGGTGTGGATGGGGAGGATGCCTGCCTTGTCGGCTTCCTTCCAGAACAGATCGATCATTTCCGCCAGCCGCTTCGGATAGCGTCGGGCGAGGTCCTTCGACTGGCTGAAATCGGTATCGAGATCATAAAGCTCCCAATGCCGTGCATCGGGCGCGACCGGGCTGGGTCGCACCGGTTCCCATGGGGTGAGCCATGGCGTGGTGGAAGCCATCCAGCCTTCATGATAGATGCTCATATTCTGTGTCATCGCGAACAGCTGCGTGGCGCGGCGTGTCGGGGCCTTTCCGTCCGCAATGCTATAGGCCGCGCTGGTGCCGGTGATCGGTTGCTGCTTTACGCCGTCGAGCGTTTCGGGTGGCGTAATGCCTGCAATATCGAGAATGGTCGGCATGATGTCGCTGACATGCAGGAACTGGCTGCGCATGCCACCGGGGTCCTTGATATGCCCGGCCCAGGAGAGGACCATGCCATTGCGTATGCCGCCCAGATGCGAGGCATAGCGTTTGTCCCATTGAAAGGGCGCGTTCATCGCCCAGCCCCAGCCGCCGGGGTTGAGGTTATAGGCGTATTTCGTGCCGATATCGTCAATATGGGCTTTGACCATGGCGGGGTCTTCGGTGACGCCGCTCAGGCCCGATTGTTCGAACAGCTTGCCATCGAAGCTGCCTTCCGCGCTGGCGCCATTATCACCCTGAATATAGAGGATGAGCGTGTTCTCATAGGCGCCCGTGCGCTTCAATTCATCGATAACCCGACCGATTTCATGATCGGCATAGGCAAGTGAGGCGGCATAGGCCTCCATATAGCGGGCATAGAGCGTGCGCTTGTCCTCGGGCAGTTCGTCCCATTTCTGAAGATGGGCGGGACGCGGGGCGTCGGCGGTGCCGGGGGAAATGATGCCGAGCCTGCGCTGGCGGGCCACGGTTTCGGCGCGCAGCGCGTCCCAGCCCTTGTCGAACTTACCACGAAACTTTGCGAGCCATTCGGCTGGTGCATGATTGGGCGCATGGGCGGTGCCCGGGGCGAAATAGATGAAGAAGGGCTTGTCCGGGGCGGCTGCCTCATGCTCGTCGAGCCAGCGGATCGCATGATCGGCAAGATCGCGATCAAGATGATAATCGGGGCCATGGACCGGTGTGACCGGGCGGGTGTTTTCGACCAGCGACGGTTCGAATGCGCTCGTGTCTGCGCCGAGGAAGCCGTAATAATATTCGAAGCCCAGCCCGGTCGGCCAGCGGTCGAACGGCCCGGAAGGCCCCATTTCCCATTCCGGCGTGATATGCCCCTTACCGAACATTGCGGTATTATAGCCGCTTTCCTTCAATATTTGCGGCAGGGTGCCCGCGCTTTTCGGGATCACGCTGTTATAGCCGTCATAGCCGGTCGGCCAGTTGGCGGTGTATCCCATGCCTACCGCTTGCGGATTGCGTCCGGTCAGCAGTGCGGCGCGGGTCGGCGAGCAGATCGCCGTGGTGTGGAAGCGGTTATAGCGCAGCCCTTCCCTCGCCAGCGCGTCGAATGTGGGCGTCGGCACTGCCCCGCCAAAGGTGCTGGACGAGGCGAAACCGACATCGTCGGTCATGATGATAAGGACATTGGGCGCCCCGGCAGGCGCCCGCACCGGCTGTGGCCAGGCCGGGGGTGGCGATTGCTCGGGTGTATGGCCATAACGGACCCCGGCCTTGGCGGTATAGCCATTGGCCGCAGGGGATGGCAGGCTACCGCTTGCGGTCGTCTGTGCGGGGAGGAGCGACGGCGCCAGCAGGGTCACCGCGCTCCCGGTCAGTAAAATACTGTGCTTGATGACCCGGGATAGGGGGTGTCGCTTCCGTAATGGCATTGCTTTGATCCTGATCCTGATGCTGATGGTTTCTATCTGACGCGCGTCAGCAGGCGTTCGGCCTGCTTTACATGAGGGGCGTCGATCATCTTGCCATCGATCTGAAGTACGCCTGCGTCGGGATTGGCGCGAAAGGCCTCCAGAACAGCGTGCGCATGGGCGATCTGATCCGCGTCGGGGCTGAACGCCGTGTTGATGATCGCGACCTGTGCCGGATGGATCGCCATCATGCCGGAAAAACCATCGCGCGCCGCGGCGCGGGCATAGGCGGCAAGGCCTTCGGTATCGCGAAAATCGGGATAGACGGTATCGATGGCCGGTACTCCGGCGGCTGCAGCGGCGAACAGGGTGAGTGCGCGGGCCATCTGATAAGGGGGAAGGAACAGGCCCTGCTCATCCCGGTTGGCGCTCGCGCCGAGGGCAGCGGCCATGTCTTCCGCCCCCCAGGTGATCCCGGCCAGCTGTTCGGCGCAATGACGCAGGCTGCCGAGTTCAAACAGACCGCCCGGCGTTTCGGCGGCGAGCGGCAGGATGGGCGGCATATCCTTATCCATCGCGGTCAGCGCCGCGATGGAAGCGGCGCCTTCGGCCTTGGGCAGCATGATCGCATCGGGCCGGAAGGGAAGAACGGCCTTGAGGTCGTCATCGGCAAAGCCGCTGTCCAGCGGGTTGATACGCACGATCAGCATGACGCCATGGTCGCGTGTGGCGGCGAGGCGTTCGGCCACCATGTGTCGCGCTGCCGCCTTGTTGGTTGGTGCAACCGCGTCTTCCAGATCGAAAATAAGGGCATCGGCGCCCAGACCCAGTGCCTTTTCCATCCGGTCGGGGCGATCGCCCGGAACGAACAACAGGGACCTTGGAATCACTATAGACCATCCTCTTCATCATATCGGCCTCTCTATCATATGGGCCGTGCGGTCAGGCTTTTATCCGGTCAAAAAACTATCCTTATGTGCAATTTTATGCAAGGACGGATGCAGGCGTGTCGGTTGTTTTCATCCGCTTTGACGGTTGACGCTGCGATGCTTCTTCCCCACGGAGAGGGCATAGGTCCGTTATAATCGAGTGCTACGCATGATCCAGATTCTGCCCCTGCGAGGGATGGGGGAAATTGAACCGGGAAGCGATCTGGCCGGGGCCTTGCTGGCTGGGCTCGATACGTCCGGGCTGGCTTTGCAGCCGGGAGATATTCTGGTGGTGACGCAGAAGATCGTGTCGAAGGCGGAAGGGCGCTTTGTGGAATTGAGCGCCGTTACGCCCGGCGCCAGAGCACTCGAACTGGCGGAGACGACCCGTAAGGATCCGCGTCTGGTCGAACTGGTGCTTTCCGAATCCAGCGATGTGGTGCGGGCCGTGCCCGGCGTGCTCATCACCCGTCATCGGCTTGGCCTTGTCATGGCCAATGCGGGGATCGACCGGTCCAATATCGGTCCCGCGGGCGGGGAACGGGTGTTGTTGTTGCCCGAAGACCCGGATGGTTCGGCGCGGGCGCTGGCCGGGGCGATGGAGAGGCGTACTGCTGTGCGTCCGGCGGTCGTCATATCGGATAGTTTCGGCCGGCCATGGCGCCATGGCGTGGTCTGCGTGGCGATCGGTGTGGCCGGGTTGCCGTCGCTGCTCGATCGGCGCGGCGATGTGGATCGCGACGGGCGCACGCTGGAGGTGACCCAGATTGCGGTCGGCGACATGGTGGCAACCGCGGCGGGCATGGCGACGGGCGAAGGCGCGGAAGGCATTCCGGCGGTGCTGGTGCGCGGTTATGCGGTGCCCGGCGAGGAACGGCCCGCCACCGATCTTGTCCGTCCGCTGACCGAGGATCTGTTCCGATGAGCGGCGGGGTTGTCGTCCTAACCGGTGGTGTGGGCGGTGCCAAGCTGGTCCTGGGGCTTCAGCAGGTGATGCCTGCCGAGGGGCTGACCGCCATCGTCAACACCGGGGATGATTTCCGGCATCTCGGTCTGCCGGTGTCGCCGGATATCGATACGTTGCTCTACACGCTGTCGGGCAAGGCGAACAAGGCGCAGGGCTGGGGCCGCGAAGGCGAAAGCTGGTCGTTCATGGCGGCGTTGCGCGAACTGGGCGGGGAAGACTGGTTCGCGCTCGGCGATCATGATCTGGCGTTGCATGTGGTGCGCGGGATGAGGCTGGCGCGGGGGGACGGGCTGGCGGCGATCACGCAGGATTTCGCGCGGGCATGGGGCATCGGCATCGGGATAATGCCGATGAGCGAGCAGCCGGTGGCGACCCATGTGCGCACGCCCTCGGGCTGGCTGGAGTTTCAGCGCTATTTCGTCGAGCGGCGCTGCGAGCCGGTGGTGGAGGAAATCGCCTTTCGGGGGGCGTCGGAGGCGCTGCCCGCGCCGGGCGTGGTGGAGGCGATCATGGCGGCAGAGGCGATCCTGATCGCGCCATCCAATCCGTTTCTCAGTGTCGATCCGTTGCTGGCGGTGCCGGGAATAAGTACGGCGTTGCAGGCGGCCTCCGCGCCGGTTGTTGCCGTATCCCCGATTATCGGCGGCAAGGCGATCAAGGGGCCGACGGCGAAGCTGATGGCGGAGATGGGGCTGGAGGTCAGCAATGCCGCGATTGCCCGCCATTATGCCGGACTGATCGATGGACTGCTGATCGATGCCGGGGATGAAGCGCCGGAGGGCGTGGTGGTGGCCCGTACCGATACGATGATGCGGGACGATGCGGATAAGGTGCGGGTCGCGCGCGCGGCGCTCGATCTCGCGCATGGCTTGATGCCGGGATGAGCTGGATTGCGGTCGTGCCGTTGCGGCAGGGCGGCGAGCCCAAGACCCGTCTTGCAGCGCGCCTCTCGGTCGGGCAGCGGATCGCGTTGAGTATGGAGATGGCCCGCAGGGTGGTTGCGGCGCTCGGCGCCTGTCCTGCCGTGATGCGCATCCTGATATTGTCGTCCGAACCGCCTCCTTCGGGTCTTTCGGGCGAATGGGTGGCCGATCGGGGGCGGGGGCTGAACGCGGAGCTGGATGCGCTGCGTCGCGATCTCGATACTCCGGCGATGCTGGTGATCCATGGCGACCTGCCGCTGATCGGGCCGGAAGATGTTGCGGCCCTGATCGTCGGGGCGGAAGAGAAAGGTTACGCCTTTGCGCCGGATCGCCATGGCGCGGGCACCAACGCCGTCGCCATCGGGGCCGGACATGATTTTGCCTTTGCCTTTGGGGAGGGCAGCCTTGCCCGGCATTGCGATCGGGCGCCGGATGCGGCGCTCATCCGACGGCCCGGGCTGTCGCTTGATGTCGACACGCCGGGCGATCTGAATGCTGCCATTGCCGCCGGATTTCGCTGGCCGCCGGAATAGAGGCGTTTCCGGCCGAACGGCATTATTGTGCGATCTGGCAATGACGGCAATCGACCGTCCAGAACATTTCAAACCGGATTGATCGCACAATAGCGGCGATTGACGCCTTGGAAGCCGGGAAGGGGGAAGATCCCTGCCTCTCCCTTCCCCGGCGGGGTCAGAGCTTTTCGACGATCGTCACATTCGCCATGCCGCCGGCCTCGCACATGGTCTGGAGGCCATAACGGCCGCCACGATCATGCAGTGCGCTTACCAGCGTGGTCATCAGCTTCGCGCCCGACGCGCCGAGCGGATGGCCCAGCGCAATGCCGCCGCCATTGACGTTCATCTTCGCCGGATCGGCCTCCAGCGCCTTCGCCCAGGCGAGCGGTACCGGGGCGAAAGCCTCATTGACCTCATAAAGATCGATGTCGCCGATCGCCATGCCGCTCCGCGCCAGCGCGCGCTGGGTGGCCGGGATCGGGGCTTCCAGCATGATGACCGGATCGCCGCCGAGCACGGACATATGATGAAGGCGCGCCAGCGGCTTTGCGCCCAGCGCTTTCAGCCCATTCTCATTGACGATGAGCAGCGCCGCCGCGCCGTCGCAAATCTGGCTGGCATTGGCGGCGGTGATGACGCCGCCCTCCTGAAGCGTCTTCATCGTCGCCATTTTCTCGACGCTGGCATCGAAGCGAATGCCTTCATCGACCTTATGCTCAATGCTCTCGCCCTCGGGCGTGGTGATGGTGATCGGCACGATTTCGCCGTCGAAGCGGCCGTCGCAGGTTGCTGCTGCCGCGCGCTGATGGCTTTCATAGGCATAGGCGTCCAGATCCTCGCGGCTGAAGCCATATTTGGCGGCCATCATCTCTGCGCCGTTAAACTGGGTGATAACGGAATCGGCGCCATAGCGATCATTGAACCCGTCGCTGCGCCATGATCCGAAGCCATGTTTGGCGGCGAGCGTCCACGGCAGGCCCATCGGCACGCGGGTCATGCTCTCGATACCGGCGGCGATCACGACATCCTGAAGGCCGCTCATCACTGTCGCGGCGGCGAAATGCAGCGCCTGCTGCGATGAGCCGCACTGACGATCGACGGTGGTGCCGGGCGTGGTTTCGGGCAGGCCCGCGACAAGGGCCGCATAGCGGCCGATATTCGCACCCTGCTGCCCGCCGGGGCAGGCGCAGCCCATGATGACATCCTCGATCAGCGCGGGATCGGCATCCGCGCGCTTCACCAGATCGGCGATCACCTTTCCGGCGAGATCGACGGGATGCACGCCCGCCAGACGACCGTCCCGCTTGCCGCCCGCGCTGCGGGCCAGAGCGACGATATATGCTTCTGCCATGTTTTTGTCCTTAAATGCGGGGTTCAGGCGGACTTGCCGCCGATGCCGGTGATGCGGATGCCGCTGCCCGGCACCTTGTACCGGCGGTTGAGCGCGATCAGGATACTGGTCAGCCCTTCGGCCACGACCGAATTGCACAGCGGGCCTGCATTCCATGCGGTAAGGCCGATTTCCTCCGCCAGCCCGACAACCTCATCCGCCGCCGCGGCATCGTCGGCGCAGACCAGCACGTCGCAGTCGACCTCCTCGTCGAGATGGGTGAGGTGATGGGCCGAGATATTCTGGAAGGCCGAAACGACGCGCACATCTTCGCCCAGCAATTTCTGGATGGCTTCGACGGCGGACCCATTTTCGGGAAGCTGCACCCGGCTGACCTTGGGCGGGACCAGCGGCACGGTAACGTCGATCAGGATTTTGCCCTTGAGGGCGGGAGCGACATCCTCGACCGTCGGACGCTGCGCCGCATAGGGCACGGCGACACACACAATGTCCGCCGCCGCCGCCGCTTCGGTGTTGGTCGCGCCGCTGACATGAGTGGTGCCGAGGGTTGCGTTCATCGCATCGGCGGCTTCCTGCGCGCGTTCGGCGGAGCGGCTGCCGAGGATGACCTTATGGCCCTTATGCGCCCAGCGGAGGGCGAGGCCGCCGCCTTCCTTGCCGGTGCCGCCGAGGACGGCGATCGTCTTCTTGTCTTCACTCTGCGAATTCATGATGTCTGCTCTCCTGATGGGGTGGGCCTGCGCGTTTGCGCGGCGGTGTCTGGATCAGCGGGGTCAGCGGCGCGGCATTGCGCCCGCGCGCCCGGTCTGCTTCGGATGCGCTGTCATAGCCGGTGGTGCGTTGCCGCGGTGTGCGGTCGAGCGAGAGGATGAGCGCCTCCATCGCCTCGGGCGGCATTTCCTGCCCATGTTGGGTTCCCGCGGCGCGGCTGATGCTCTCGTTCATCAGCGTACCGCCCAGATCGTTCGCACCGCCCTGAAGGCAGAGGGTAACGCCCGCGGGGCCGAGCTTGACCCAGCTTGTCTGGATCGAGCGGATATGCGGATGGAGCACGAGGCGCGCAATCGCATGCATCAACCGGACCTCGCGCAGCGTCGGCCCCTTGCGGGTTTGTCCGCGCAGCGCGATCGGCGCCTCCATATGGACGAAGGGCAGGGGTACGAATTCGGTGAAGCCGCCGGTTTCCTTCTGCAATTCGCGAATATGGATGAGGTGCCGCGCCCAGTGCACCGGCCGGTCGACATGGCCGAACATGATGGTGGCGGTGGTGCTGAGGCCCTGACGATGGGCGGTGCCGACCACCTCCAGCCATTGCGCGGTCGTCAGCTTGTCGGGGCAGAGGATTGCGCGGATCTCGTCGTCGAGAATTTCGGCGGCGGTTCCGGGCAGGGTGCTGAGGCCTGCGTCCTTCAGTCGCGCAAGAAACTCGGCCAGCGACAATCCCAATGTGGTTGCGCCATGATGCACTTCCAGCGGGGAAAAGGCATGAACATGCATGCCCGGCACTGCTTGCTTTACCTGCGTCGCGAGCGAGAGATAGGTGTCGCCGGTATAATGCGGGTGGATGCCGCCTTGCAGGCAGACTTCGGTCGCGCCGCGCTCCCACGCTTCGATCACCCGGCGCGCAACCTCCTCATGGTCGAGGTCATAGGGGCGGCCACGCAGCGCCTCATCGGTATTGCCCTTGGAAAAGGCGCAGAAGCCGCATTTATAGGCGCAGATATTAGTGTAGTTGATGTTGCGATTGACCACATAGGTGATGGTGTCGCCCTTGACCCGCCGCCGCAAATCGTCGGCCATCGTGCACAGCATTTCGACATCCGGCCCGCGCGCTGAAAAGAGCGTGGCGATTTCCCTTTCGTCGAGATCCTTTCCGGCCAACGCTTTTTCCGCAAGGGCCCGGATTGCCGGGACGGAAACGCCGGGCGCTTGCGGTATGTGCAGGCGGTCTTCGGGCAGGCTGAGACCGGGCGACCATGGATCGGCCCGCGCGAAGCCCTCTGCGTCGCTGGCGGCGATGGCGAGCGAACGTATTTCGGGGGCAAGCCAGCGTTCAGGGTTGGCCAGCCAGTCGGGATAGATGGGCAGGCGCGCGACCAGCGTGCGCCCATGCCGTGCCGTGACTTCCGCCAGCCGCTCGACTTGCGGCCAGGGACGTTCGGGGTTTACATGATCGGGCGTGACCGGGGAAACGCCGCCCCAGTCGTTGATGCCCGCATCGATCAGACGCCCGAAATCCTGATCCGCCTCGTCGGAAAGATTGGGTGGGGCCTGAATATTCATCTCCGGCCCCAGGATCAATCGCGCGGCGGCGATGGTCCAGAGCAGGTCGTCCATGTCCGGTTCGGGCGCATTGGCCATGGCGGTGCGCGGCTTTG
>SBGG01000054.1 GCA_006226685.1 Sphingomonadales bacterium | reverse complement strand
CGTCCGTCAGCCAGAATAAATCGCTCAAATTCAGGCTCCTTCGCAGCCGCCTGAATCACTGCCATCACCGCAAATCAATGGGGCCTGACCCTAGGCTTCATCGCATATCAGCCAAACAACCAACGACCTCCACTGCGCTCATGATCGGACGCACGGAAGAGGGTTCCAAGGAGACCTGATTCATGAGCGACAAGGCTGTCATTTACTGCCGCGTTTCCTCGGTCAAGCAACGAACCGAAGGCGATGGCCTTGCTTCTCAAGAGGTTAGATGCCGCGAATATGCGCGGATGAAGAATTATGAGATCGCTTACGTTTTCAAGGACGACGCATCCGGCAGCCTCATTGATCGTCCTGGCATGCAGGCCATGCTGGCTTTCCTGCGCGGCAATCGCCGTGATCCGCATGTTGTGATCATCGACGACATCAGCCGGTTGGCGAGAGGTCTGGAAGCGCACCTGCAATTAAGGGCCGCGATCAACAAGGCAGGCGGCATTCTTGAATCGCCTTCCATCGAATTCGGCGAAGACAGCGACAGCCAGCTTGTCGAAAACCTGCTTGCCAGTGTCTCCCAGCACCAGCGCCAGAAGAACGGCGAACAGACGCGCAACCGCATGCGCGGACGATTGCTGAACGGCTACTGGGTGTTTCCCGCGCCGATCGGCTACAAGTACGAGCGCGTTTCCGACCACGGCAAATTGCTGGTGCGAGACGAGCCTTTCGCCAACATTGTGCAACAGGCACTTGAGAAGTTCGCTTCCGGCCAACTGACCAGCAAGGCTGAAGTCGCCCGCTTTCTTGCCGCGCATCCGCCATTCCCGACCGATCGCCGTGGTGAAGTGCCGATCGAACGCATCTCGGAAATGTTCAGTCGTGTGAGCTATGCTGGGCACATTGAGATGCCCGAGTGGGACGTGCCACTGCGCCGAGGACACCATGAAGGCCTCATCAGTTTGGAAACCTGGCAGCGCATCCAGGAACGTCTGAACGGCAAACCGCTCGCACCTGCGCGGCTCGACACATCGGCGGATTTTCCGCTGCGTGGTTTCGTTCTGTGCTCATGCTGCGGCGAGCCGCTTACCGCCAACTGGTCGAAGGGCCGTTCGGCAGTATACCCCTATTATCTATGTCGCCATCGTGGATGCCCGGAAAACGGCAAGTCGATTCCGCGTTCCCGCATCGAAGGCGAGTTCGAGGAATTGCTCCAGCATCTCGCACCGTCGCCGCAACTGCTGAAGCTCGCAGCTCATTTATTCCGTGACCTTTGGGATCAAAAGATGGCCGCGAGTCATTCCCGCAAGAAGGCGCTCAAGGCGGAACTGTCGCAGATCGAACGTAAGATCGAATAGCTTCTCGATCTGCTCATTGAAGCCAATCACACCACCGACATCAGCCTGTTCAAAAAGCGTATGCGTGAACAGGAACAGAAAAAGGTCGTGTTGGAAGATCAGATCGCGCGTTGCGGGACTCCGCTCGCACCCTTTGACGAAAGTTTTCGAACCGCCATGGATTTCATCGGAAACCCGCAGAAAATGTGGGTTTCCGATGCACTGGAAGACAAGCGCGCCCTGCTACGCCTCGCCTTTAGCGGGCATCTCACCTATGTTCGGAATGAGGGCTTTCGAACCGCCGATTTTTCCTTCCCTTTCAAGGTATTAGGGAGTGAAAAATCGGCTCAAAAGGGAATGGTGCCCCTGGCCGGAATCGAACCAGCACTCCCGAAGGAACTCGATTTTGAGTCGAGCGCGTCTACCAATTTCACCACAGGGGCACGGCTACGAAAACCGCAGGCGCCGCATGTAGCCGAGCCGAAGGAACAACGCAACCATAGACGATTATGATCCTCGCTACGGCACGACGTATGAGGAATTATCCCCGACGGGATGGCCTTGCCGGTCATTGCGGTTATGCTGTCTCCATGACTCGAGACATCATCGCTGTCGATATTGGCGGCACCAATGCCCGTTTCTGCCGCGCCCGCATTGGCGAAGGGAGCCCGCCCGAGCTCGGAACCATTCGCAAATATCGGGTGGCCGATCATCCCGGGCTTGCCGATGCGTGGCAGGCCTTCGCCCGGGATGAAGCGGCCTTCCTGCCCTCTCAGGCGGTGATCGCGCTGGCCGCACCGGTTGATCGCACGCCGATCAAGCTGACCAACAGTCCGTGGATCGTCGATCCGGTGGAGTTGAAACATCGTCTGGAACTGGATCGTCTGGTGCTGGTCAATGATTTCGTGGCGATGGCGCATGGCGTGACGGCGATGCCGCGAGACCGGCTGCGTCACCTGTTCGGGCTGGACGAGGGGTTGCCGGAAACCGGCACGATCAGCGTCATCGGACCGGGGACTGGGCTGGGGGTGGCGCTGATATCGCGTCAGGGCAGCCCCCGGATCATCGCGACCGAGGGCGGGCATATGGATTTCGCCGCGATCGATGAGATGGATGATGCATTGCTGGCGCGGTTGCGCTCGCGTTTCGGGCGGGTCTCGGCGGAACGGGTCGTGTCGGGGCCGGGCCTTTCCGTGCTGTATCAGGCTCTGGCCGGCGTGGAGGGGCAAGACGTTCCAGAGTTGGAAGACGCGGCGCTTTGGCGGGTTGCGCTGGATGGATCGGACAGGCTGGCCGTCCGGGCGCTGGAGCGCCTGTGCCGTGGTTATGGGACCGTCGCCGGGGATCTGGCGCTGGCCCATGGCGCGGGGGCGGTCGTCCTTGCCGGTGGATTGACGGCGCGGATGAGCGCCTCCCCGGTCTTCGCTGCCTTTCAGGAGCGCTTCATTGCGAAGGGGCGCTATCGGTCGAGAATGGGAGAGATGCCGGTCTATTTCGCCGACCATCCCGAGGCGGGCCTGTTCGGAGCCGCCGCCGCCGGTGCGGCCCTGTTGTAAACAGCAGGGCCATATCGGCCGCGATGAATGGTCAGCAGCGGCGACCGTCGTTCCGGTCGATTGCATGACCGGCCAGCGCGCCCACTGCCGCGCCCAGCACGGCGCCCGTGGTCTTATCGCCGCGCTGGGCGACGCCGTTACCGATCAGGCCACCTGCGATCGCGCCAATGATCGCGCCGCCGGTGCCATCGTCGCGGCACCGGTAATAATCGGCCCGGTAATTGCCACCACGATAATAGCCGCCGCGATTATAGTCATAGCCGCCGCGATAGCCGCGATTGCCCCGGTAATGATGGCCGCCCGGATAGCCGCGCGCTTCGTACCCGCGATAATGGTCGCCGGGGCGGTAATGATCGCGCGCGGCGGCCGGTGTTGCGGCCAGCGCGCCGATCGAGATAAGGCCGATACCAAGGGCGGACCCCAGCTTCCGAAAAATCGTCCCATTCATGACGGCGTTCCTTTCTTTGCTCTGTCGCAAGGGTGGTGCCGGTCGGATGGCGAATCACCTCATGCTCCCTACACTTCCCTGATGGCAGTGGAGCGTTGAGCCGCTCCTGAATGCCGTTGTCAGCGCGGGTTCAGCTTCATTCCGCAATGAGGTGGCAAAGAGGCAAGGGCGTGGGTGGCCTTGTGCCACCCGCCCCTGTCCGGTTTCGATCGAATGAAAAGGGCGGTCCTGACTATCGTTATACCGCATGGCCGGGTCGCCGGATGTTTTCATCTGACCTGAAAATGCTTTAGGGGCTCCCCCATGCGTCTTTTGCTTGCTTTCCTGATATTGGCCGTGGCCGCTGTGGCGGGATATGCCACATGGGAAATCCTGCAAAAGCCGGACCGTCCCCCGCAGGGAGCGATGGCGATACGAGCGGCGCCGCTGGTACTCGATAGTTCGAAGCCGGAACGCACCATGCTGGGGAAGCTGCATTTTCTCGGTGCATGGCATCTGACTGGTCCCGATCGGTCCTTTGGTGGTCTGTCGTCGCTTCAGATAATGCCGGACGGGACGATCTGGGCGCTGAGCGACAGTTCGATATTATATAGTTTTCCGCAGCCGGGGACGCCGGGAAAGGCCATGGTGAAATGGCTCCCCCTCGCCAAGCCACGGCCGAAGGACACCCGACTGCCGTTCGACAGCGAATCGATGGTCTATGATCCCGCCAGTGGCCGGGCATGGGTCGGGTTTGAACTGATGCAGCGCATCTGCCGGTATCGGCCCGGCTTCCTCAAGCCGGTGAAGTGCCGGGAGTGGCCGGAAATAAAGCACTGGCCCAAGGCGGCAAGCCTCGAATCGATGGCCCGTCTGCCCGATGGGCGCTTTCTGGTGATTGCGGAAGGGGCAACGGGAACCGCTGCGGGGCGGGAAGCCCTGCTGTTCTCGGGGGATCCGGTGGCGGATGCGACGCCGCACCCGATTCGCATGCTTTATGTGCCGCCGGTCGGCTATGATCCGACCGATGCCGTGGTGATCGGCGACGGTCAGCTTCTTGTGCTCAATCGGCGCGCGACCGTGTATGATGGATTTACCGCGATTATCACGCTGGTCGATATTTCTTCGTTGCGGCCGGGGGCGGTGCTGATCGGGAAGGAAATCGCCCGATTGGCGCCTCCGGTGCTCGCCGACAATTTCGAGGGGCTGGCGCTGGAGCGGGGCAGCAACGGCCAACGCCTGCTCTGGGTGGTTTCCGACGATAACCACCTGTTTTTCGAGCGTACGCTGCTGCTGAAATTCGCCCTGCCCGATCATTTTTAAGCCCGGTCATTTCCGAATGGGAAGGCTCCGGCCGAATTGGCGTAATAAAAAAGCGGCCCCGTAAAGGGCCGCCTTTTGGGCGATAGCGGTGCCGGGCCGAATCAGGCGGCGACGCGCTTCTTGCTGATTTCCCGCTTCAGGCGGCGAGCCTTCAACGACAGCTTGTCGTCCGAGGTCTTCAGCAGCCAGTTGTCGAGGCCGCCATTATGCTCGACCGAGCGCAGCCCGTGGGTCGACACGCGCAGCTTCACGCTCTTTTCCAGCGTTTCCGACATCAGCGTCACATTCTGCAGATTCGGCAGGAAAACCCGCTTCGTCTTGTTGTTCGCGTGGGAAACATTGTGTCCCACCTGGCGGCCCTTGCCGGTCAGTTCGCAAATGCGCGACATATCAATCAATCCTGTTCATCGGGCTTGAAGCACCGGTTCGCCATGTCGGACGAACCCTTGGAAAGCGGCGCGGATAGCGGGAATATCCCGGTTCGTCAAGTCGCCGCCGCCTTCAATCTGTCCACGGCTTGCCATGTCCGGCGAACCGGCGATAGGAAAGCGCAATGACCGCGATATTCCCGTTGCCCGGCCCGATGGCCCGCGCTCTCGCCCTGGCCCGTGCCGCCGGGGCGGCGGGCGAAGTGCCGATCGGCGCGGTGGTGACGCGCGGCGGTATCATTATCGGCGAGGGCGAGAATCGTAACCGTCGCGATTCGGATCCCACCGCGCATGCGGAGATGGTGGCGATTCGCGCCGCCGCCGCCTATCTGGGCGATTATCGCCTGACAGGGTGCGACCTTTATGTGACGCTGGAGCCGTGCGCAATGTGTGCGGGCGCGATTTCCCATGCCCGCATCGCCCGCCTCTATTATGGAGCCGAAGATCCCAAGGGCGGCGGGGTCGCCCATGGTGCGCGGGTATTCGGACAGGCGCAGTGCCACCATCGGCCTGAGGTGTATGGGGGGATCGGCGAAGGCGAGGCCGGGGCGCTGCTCACCGGCTTTTTCGCCGACAGGCGCTGACCCGGCCCGGCTTCATGCCGAATCAGTTGTCGATGCGATAGAGTGTGTAGGGCAGCGTCGCCATGGTCTTCAGTTTTACCTCGTGCAGGAAGGGCGGTACATCGCCACGCTCCATCCGCGCGTAAAATCCGCCCGGGCTGCGCGCGCGATAGATGGTGCCTTCCGGGAAATCGGGGCAGAGCAGGAAATAGCGGGCATGGTGACGGCGGGCTATTTCGTGAAATGTCTCGGGCGTCCCGTCAAAGGCGTGATGCACGTCGAGTATGGCATCGCCGTTGCGATGATAGGGGCCGGCGATCGCGCTGTGATGGGTGGTGGCGATCAGGCGTGGCCCCAGATCGACCAGCGTGAAAATGGTGGCCGGGGGCAACTGGTCGAGCACGGCCAGTGCAGGCAGGGTGCGGCAGCGCGCATTGGCCCGGCGAATCTTCGCCAGCCTTTTCTCCCGGGCCTCGGCTTTGGCGGGATTGGCGGCGGGCGTGGTCGGGGCCGGGGCGGAAAGGGCCGGAACCCATTTGCTCAGGCCGGAATAGGCGGCGCCCGCGTTGAACAGCGCCAGCACCACGCCTCCCCCGGCCAGCGCCGCGACCCTGATCGGCCATGATCCGGTGACCAGCAGTTCCAGCGCCTTATAGCCTGCCCAGGCGATGGCCGGGATGGCGAGAAGCTGTGCCGCAGGTCCGGCCCGGATCTGCCAGAACATCAGGGCGAGCGCGAACAGCGTCATCAGCGTGACCGTCCCCCAGGCCCAGAGCCGCTCGCTGTCGCGCCGCACCGCGATGCAGCCGATGATTGCCGCCAGCGCCCCGCCGACCGGCAGGGCCAGCATCTGTATCGCGCTGCTCAACGGCTGGGCGGTGATCGGTTTCGCCTCGCGAATATGGGAAAGCCAGAGCTTCTCCAGCTCCGGCGATATCTGATAGGCGCCGGTGAAACATTGCGGCCATTGGCTATAGGCGAAGGCCGCTACGACCGCGCCCACCACGGCCCCTGCGGCAAGACGCTGCGGCCATGTGCGCAGCGGCAGCAGCGCCAGCAGCAGCATGCCGCCAGAGGCAAGCCCCAGTGTCGCCACCCAGACGGGCGAAAGCGCATCGCAGACGGGCAGGCGGTTGGCCTCGCTCGCAAAACCGGCGTAGAGCAGGCCGCTGCCGCCGCCCAGCGCCAGCGCGTAGGGAATCATGCGCCGCGCCGCGCCCTGTTTGAACACCCAGCGCAGCGCGATCAGCGCCCCCGCGCCGACCAGATAGACGATCATCTCCATGCCGATGGCGATGGACAGTGCACTGGCGAGCCCCGCAACGATCCCGCCGCGCAGCCATTTGCGATCGACGATCCCGGCCAGCATCACGACCGTCAGCGCCAGTTGCCAGCCATGATGATCGATGCGCAGCGGCATATACATGGCAAGACCCATGGGCGCGCCCAGCGGCGCCAGCGCGGCGATGATCCACGCGCCACCCGGCGGGATATCCGCCGCGAAAGCCGATGTCGGCGGCGCATATCGGAATCCGCCCTGTGGCGACAGCCGCCGGGTGATGAAGGCGAGCGAGAGCATCAGCGGCAGCAGGGGAAGCAGCGGCGCGATCGCGCAGGCCATCCGGTCTGCCTGCCCCTGTTCCATGAACAGCCGGAACAGCAGCATCAGCGCTGCTATCGGCAGGTCGACAAGGCGCGACCAGTGGATGTTCGCACCTTCGGGCGGGTTCAGCCGATATTGGCGCAGGTCGAACCAGCCTTGCCCGACCAGCCAGTCCCGCACCTGAAGATAGCGGATATTGTCGTCCGTATCGCCGAGCGAGAACCAGTGAATATTGTCGGCGCGGATTTTCAGATAATAGGTGGCGATGCCGACCCAGATCAGGAAGACGACCCATGTCCAGTTCGTATCGGCCCAGTGGAGCAGCGCATCGGTGGTTCTGCAAACTGCCGCCCGCAGGCGAGCGGGGCGGGGCATGAACGGCTTCATGGTATCGGCGCTTTCCCTCATTGCCGTCAGGGATTAGAGCGATCTGTGCAAAGCGCAACGGGGTTTGAGACGGAATGAACGGAGTGATGCGGCTCTGGCGGGGTCTTCCGCCGGAAAGACGGCATTTATATGTACAGATACTCCGCTATGGCGTGGTCGGCCTTGGTGTCACCATGGTGCAGGCCGCGGTCTACTGGGTGCTTGCCGCGCGGGCGGGGGTGCATAGCCAGATCGCCAATCTGATGGGCTATATCGTCGCGGTGATGCTCGGCTATGTGCTGCACGGGCGGTTCAGCTTCGCCGATCCTGAGCGGGAAGGCGGGGCCGCCGCCCATGCGGCCCGGGGCGCTCGTTTCGTCGCGGTGTCGCTGGTCAGTCTTGCGCTCAATGCGCTTTGGGTGTGGCTTTCCGTTTCATGGATGGGCTGGCCGGAATGGGCGCCGATCCCGGCGATGATCTTCGTCACGCCGGGGATCGTGTTCGTGCTGAACCGGCACTGGGTATTTCGGTAGGCGCGGCTCCGGCGGCTGAATGCTGATACAGTGCCGCGTTAGGGTCAGGACCCATTACTGACACCGTTGAGGCGTCCAGATGGCGAAGCTACCGGGCCATATTGCCCGCCGGGAAGGCTGGCCGCCTTTCCAAGGGCTATATGGCCCGGCGCTGCGTCGAAAAGCCTGGAAATATCGGCATATTCCTGCGCCTTTTCTCCTTACGCTGAGCCATTTTGCTTCAAACCTCAATGGTGCCAGTAATGAGTCCTGACCCTAAAATGCGCCATCCGTTCTGGCCGGAAGAAGCCCGTCAGCTATTGGCCATGGCGGCTTCAATGGATTCGCGCAGGCGTGCCACTTCCTCCCCGTCACGTGAGAGGAAGGCCTGCGCCTCCGATGATGATGTCATCAGATAGAGTTGATATTCGATGACTTTCGATCGCACGAACATCCAATAGGCGATGCCGGCGCACAGAAGTGCGATGACCAATTGCGAAACCGGGCTTCCGTCATCCTGCGCCGTGGCCCCGATCGCGGAGAGCAGGAAGACCAGCACGAGCAGGCCGAAAACCCATGCCCCGGCCTGCCCGTTCGGTCGATGCTCGCGTACTTCGACCGTATTGATTTTGTTTATCGCGTAGCTTTTCGCGCCGAAGCGGGCGAAATCCTTGTCAACGGATACCTTGTCACCGGATAGCTGCACCATTTTTCCCCCTGCCCGGAAGCGGACGGCAGGAACGATAAGGCCTGACTCATCATGCCGTTATTGGG
Organism: Sphingomonadales bacterium; assembly: GCA_006226685.1. Taxonomy (GTDB): domain Bacteria; phylum Pseudomonadota; class Alphaproteobacteria; order Sphingomonadales; family Sphingomonadaceae; genus Sphingobium. The sequence goes on along the minus strand of SBGG01000054.1, from coordinate 4,874 downwards.
GATTGCTCCATAATGGAGCTGGACCGGTAGCTGCTATAGCCGAGGAATCAGTGAACGAAGCGCGCGACCACGTCGCGATAGCTGCGGCTCACCTTCACCTGCGCACCGGATTCGAGGACCAGAAAACATTCCCCATTGGTATGGGGCTTCACCTGCCGCACCTGGGAAAGGTTGACGATGGTCGAACGATGGACACGCTGGAAATAACGCGGGTCGAGCCGCTTTTCGAGATCCTTCATCGTTTCCCGCAGGATCAGCGAATTATCGGCGGTATAGATGCACATATAATCGCCCGCCGCGTCGATCCGTTCGATGCTGTCGACATCGACGCGGAAGATCTGGCCGCGATCCTTGATATTGATGAGCTTTTCATAGCGGCTGGACGAAGGGGCTTCCTCTTCCTCGGCCGAGAAGTTCGACATGGCTTCGGGCGCGACTTCGGCCAGCACCTCGCGCAGCCTTTCGGCCTCCTGCACCTGACGCTTGTCGGCCAGACGCTGGCGCACCCGCTCGAGCGCGTCGGCCAGCCGCTGTTCGTCCACCGGCTTCATCAGATAATCGACCGCCTGCGCCTCGAACGCGCGGATCGCATGGTCGGAATAGGCGGTGACGAAGATGAAGAGCGGCGGTTCAATGTCCATCGTGCCTGCGACCACCGAAAAACCGTCAAAGCCGGGCATCTGGATATCAAGGAACACAAGATCGGGCTTGTGCGTCTTGATTGCGCGGATTGCCTCGCGCCCGTTCTGGCAGGTCTCGACGATCTCGACGTCTGGGTGTGCCTCCAGACGCAGACGCAGCCCCTGAATGGCAAGGCTTTCGTCGTCGACGAGGATAGTGCGGATGGTCATTGGGTCTCTCTTATGATGGCTTCGTCACAAAGGGCAGCTCGATCGTCACGACGAATCCGCCGCCAGGTGTTGAACGCGTGTCAAAGCTATGTCGTTCCCCGAAGGCCTGATTCAACCTGTCGCGGATGTTGACCAGCCCGACGCCGGTGGAAAGGCTTGGGCGGTTGTGGGTCTGATTCAATCCCGGCCCGGTGTCGGAAACGGTGATCCGGACATTTTCTCCGGCGGGATGAGCGGCAATACTGATGTCCGCGCCCTCTTCCTTGGGCGTTACCGCATATTTGATCGCGTTTTCGACCAGCGGCTGGAGCAGCAGCGAGGGCAGATGCGCGTTTTCGACCTTGGGGTCGATATCGAATATCGGGCGCAGCCGGTCCTCGAAACGCATTTTCTCAATCTCCAGATAGAGTTTGAGGGTCTCCACCTCCTGATGGAGCGGCACCATTGCCGTGGGTTCGTTGATAAGAGTATAGCGCAAAAAGGACGACAGGCGCGAGAGCATTGCATTGGCCCGGTCCGTTTCCTTCAGCAGCACCAGCGTCGATATGCTGTTGAGCGTGTTGAACAGGAAATGGGGGTTGAGCTGATAGCGCAGCATCGCCAGTTGCGCGCTCGATGCCTGGGTTTCGAGATGCTGGAGCTGGTCCGCCTGTTCTTCCACCGTCAGGTAGAAATTGATCGCATAATATAGCGCCGACCAGGCGAAAAGCAGCGTCACGGTAAGATAATAGGCACCCAGCAGCAATTGCACGCCGACGATCCCACTGCCCCGGTTCTGGGTCGCGAACACCCAGGCGTCGATGAAGGCGCCGATCCCGGCGGCGACCAGTATGACGAGAATCGACACCGTCCAGGTGATGAACGGCCGCTGTTTCAGCAGCGTGCGGAAGATCACCGCCATGACGAGGGTCAGCGAATAGCCGGTGACGGTCGAGATCAGGACCGGGATGAGGAAGGAGAGCGGCTGGCCGTTGGCAAGGCCGGAAATGCCGCGCAGCATGAACGCCCCGGCCCAGCCGACGAGCTGAAGATTCCAGAACGCCCGGTTCTTGTCCTGGAAAAAGGGTTTGGCCTGAAACGGATTAACCGACATCGTCCCCCGTCATATCGTCGAATTCGGAAAAGTGCGAACCTGTTTCGCGGCCCGCTCCCGTTTCCGGGGCGCTGAGCCGTGATATAGGGGCTATTACGCATTTTTTTGTTGCGTGAATACGGAATTACACCACATCGTCGGTTACGATGTTACGTCAATATGAACTTGTTGAACGGGTAAAACGCTACGATCCGGATGCGGACGAAGCGATGATCAACCGCGCCTATGTCTTTTCCGTGCAGAAACACGGCAGCCAGAAACGTGCGAGCGGCGACCCTTATTTCAGCCATCCGATCGAGGTCGCGGGCATTCTCACCGACTTCTACATGGACGACAAGACGATCGTCACCGCGTTGTTGCATGACACGCTGGAGGACACGCTGACAACCTTTCAGGAGATTGAGGAGCTGTTCGGCACCGATGTCGCCCGGCTGGTCGATGGCGTCACCAAATTGTCGAAGATCGAGGCCCAGTCGGAAAATGAACGGGCGGCCGAAAATCTCCGCAAGTTCCTGCTGGCGATGTCGGACGATATTCGCGTGCTGCTGGTCAAGCTGGCCGACCGGCTGCACAATATGCGGACGCTGCACTTCATCCAGAAACCGGAAAAGCGCCGCCGGATCGCGCGGGAGACGATGGAAATCTATGCGCCGCTCGCCGAGCGGATCGGCATGTATGATTTCATGCGTGAGATGCAGCTTCTGGCGTTCAAGGAACTGGAGCCGGAGGCCTATGACAGCATCAACCGCCGTCTGGAGCAACTGAAGGAAGGCGGCGGAGACAAGGTCGCGCGGATCGCGTCCGGCCTGCAATTGTTGCTGGGCAGCGCGGGCCTCAAGGTCACGGTGTCGGGACGGGAAAAACATCCCTATTCGATCTGGCGCAAGATGCAGGAACGGCACATCAGCTTCGAACAGCTGACCGATGTGATGGCGTTCCGCATCATCACCGAAAGCACGGAAGATTGCTATCGCGCGCTGGGTATCATCCATGGCCGCTACAAAATGGTGCCGGGCAAGTTCAAGGACTATATCTCGACCCCGAAGCGCAACGGATATAAATCGCTCCACACCACGGTCATCCACAGCGAAAATGCGCGTATCGAAATCCAGATACGCAGCGCGGAAATGCACCGCGACAATGAATTCGGCCTTGCCGCCCACTGGGCGTATAAGCAGGGTGGGGGTACCCCGGACGGTCAGGCAGGCTGGCTGCGCGATCTCGTGGAAATTCTCGAACAGAGTCATGATGCCGAGGAGCTGCTCGAAAATACGCGGCTCGCCATGTATCAGGACCGCATCTTCGCCTTCACCCCGAAGGGCGAGCTGACCCAGCTTCCCAAGGGCGCGACCCCGGTCGATTTTGCCTATGCGATCCACACCAGCCTCGGCGACCAGACGGTCGGAGCCAAGGTCAACGGCCGGGTGGTCCCGCTGCGCACCGTGCTCGAAAATGGCGATCAGGTCGAGATATTGAAGAGCGGCGGGCAGGAGCCGCAGCCCGGCTGGCTGACCTTCGCGGTCACCGCCAAGGCGCGCGCCGCGATCCGCCGCTATATCCGCCATAAGCAGCGTGACGAGACGATCGCGCTGGGCGAGGCGCTGTTCGAGGAGATTGTCGAGCGCCTGCCGGTCAAAATTGGCGACAAGGCGTTGAAGGCCGCGCTCAAGCGGCTTTCGCTGGAGGATCGCCCGGCGCTGATGATCGCCATCGCGACCCATCGCGTGACCGATGCCGAGGTGATGGAGGCGCTGATCCCCGGATCGAGCGAAGGTCAGGATGTCGAGCATCAGCGCCTGCCGCAGCAGCATCACCCGGTCTCGATCCGCGGCCTGACGCCGGGCATCGCCTATAAGCTTGGCGAATGCTGCCATCCGGTGCCGGGCGACCGGATCGTCGGCATTCGTCGGACCGGCGAACCGATCGAGGTGCACACGATCGATTGCATGGCGCTGGAAAGCGGGCAGGATGCGGACTGGGTCGATCTGGCCTGGGACAGCAAATCGAAGGGCGGCACCGCGCGGCTTCAGGTGATCGTGAAGAACCAGCCCGGTGCGCTGGCCGCCGTCACCAATATTTTCGGGGTGAACAAGGCGAACATCCTCAACCTGCAACTGGTCAATCGCGAAGGGCCGTTCCACACCGACATCATCGATCTGGAGGTTGCCGACGCGGCGCATCTGATGCGGATCATTTCTGCGTTGCGCGCACTGGAATGCGTCGCGCAGGCGGATCGGGTGTGATTGGCCCCGTTCCGGCGGCCGGTGCCGCATAGGGCCATGGCCGGGCGCCCGACATGACGGAGGCGGACGCCGGTCTGACGGGACTGCTTTCGGCTTTGTTGCCCGGTGCGGCGCTTGTGCGCCCGGATAGTGTCGAAACCGCGTCCGATGCGGGCGGCGCCTATGCGCTGATGATCCGGCTCGATGCGCCGGTCCGGTTCCGGCGTGGGGCGCGTGAGGATCTGCTCTGTCCGGGCGAATATGTCTATGCCGGAAGCGCTTATGGACCCGGCGGCCTGCGTGCCCGGCTGCGACGGCATTTCCGGCGGGATAAAGCGATGCGCTGGCATGTCGACCGGCTGACCGTGGCGGCCGGATGGATGCGGGCGCTGGCGATTGAGGGCGGGTCGGAATGCGGGATCATCCGCACGCTGGAGCAGGCAGGTGCGGGGAAGGATGGTGCGGCCTTTCTCCATCCGGCGGCCGGTTTCGGCAGCAGCGATTGCCGGACCTGCACCTCTCACCTGCTCTTCCGCTACGGCTCAAGCTGAGGGCGGCGGAGACACGCCTAGGGCGGATCGACATTGCCCTCCGGTCGCCTTCGGCCCCAGCTCTGGCGGCCTGCAAATGGCGCTTTCGCGCGCTTCCGGTGCTCACGTACCTTGAGTACGCTCCGCTCCGGATCACGCAAAATCACCATTTTCGGCT
>SBGG01000059.1 GCA_006226685.1 Sphingomonadales bacterium | reverse complement strand
TGGCTGCAATCGGTGCATTTCTTCGCCGAAGGGGTCGGAATCGGCGATATGGTCGAAGTGGATATCGTGTCGGCGGGGCCGAACAGCCTTGCCGGTGAACCTGTCGGGAGAAAAGAGGCGGCATGACGAGCAGGATCGAACGCTGATGGCGCGGAAACATGTGCAGGCCGAGGCCGGGGACAAGGCCCGGCTGGAACTGACGTTCGACAAACCCCATTTGCTCGGTACCGTCTTCGGGCAATATGACCAGAATCTGGTCGCGATCGAAAACCGCCTCGGCGTCTATATCGGCGCGCGTGGCAACCGGCTTCAGATCGAAGGCGAGGCCGAAGCCGCCGCCCGCGCCCGCGATGTGCTGATGGGCCTCTATAATCGCGTGGCGCAGGGGCAGGAAATCGATACCGGCGCGGTCGATGCCGTGATCGCCATGTCCGCCGAACCGACGCTGGACGGCATCATCCGTCATGACGTGTCGGAACCGCCCAAGGTGATGATCCGCACCCGCAAGAAGACGATCGTCCCGCGCAGCGGTACCCAGGCCACCTATATGGAGGAACTGGCGCGCAAGGACATGATCTTCGCACTGGGTCCGGCCGGCACCGGCAAGACCTATCTCGCGGTCGCGCAGGCGGTGAGCCAGCTGATCACCGGCAGCGTCGACCGCCTGATCCTCTCCCGTCCGGCGGTCGAAGCGGGCGAACGACTGGGCTTTCTGCCCGGCGACATGAAAGAAAAGGTCGATCCCTATCTGCGCCCGCTTTACGACGCGCTCTACGACACTCTGCCCGCGGAGCAGGTGGAGCGCCGGATCGCCAGCGGAGAGATAGAAATCGCTCCCCTCGCCTTCATGCGCGGACGGACGCTCGCCAATGCCTTCATCATCCTCGACGAAGCGCAGAACACCACCGTGGCACAGATGAAGATGTTCCTCACCCGCTTCGGTGAAGGCAGCCGCATGGTGATTTGCGGCGACCCCAAGCAGGTCGACCTGCCGACGCCCGGTATTTCCGGGCTTGCCGACGCGGTAGAGCGGCTCGAAGGCGTGGAAGGCATTGCGACCGTGCGCTTCACCGCTGCCGATATCGTTCGCCACCCGATCGTCGGGCGGATTGTCGAGGCCTATGAGGGGCCGGATGCTTGAACTTGCACTGATCGCTGAAGCGGACGGCTGGCCGGATACGGTCGATTGGGAAGACCTCGCGCTCCGTGCTGCCAATGCGGCCTTTGCCAGAACGCCGCATGATGGCTTGCGGCGCAAACGCGTCTCCATCGAGATTTCGGTGAAGCTGTCTGACGATGCCGAGGTGCAGGCGCTCAACCGCGATTATCGCGGCAAGGATGCACCGACCAATGTGCTGTCCTTTCCGATGGTTCCGCCCGATCTGCTCGAAACGCTGTGCAACAGCGACGATGGCGAGGTGTTGCTGGGCGACATCGTGCTGGCGCGGGAAACCTGCGTGCGCGAGGCGGAGGAAAAGGGCATTCCGCTTGCCAATCATGTCACGCATCTGATCGTGCATGGCGTTTTGCATCTTCTGGGCTATGACCATATGGTCGACGAAGAGGCGGAGGCGATGGAAGCCCTCGAAATAGAGGCATTGGCGGCCCTTGGCCTGCCCGATCCCTATGCCGACCGGGGATGACAGGATTTTTCGCGGTTCCCGGCTGTTCGGGACCGCTCTGACAGGGGAATGAAGAACGTCATGGCTGAAGAAGGCGGGTCCGGTTCGAAGGAAGCGGACAGTAGCGGCGGCGAAGGCAGTATATGGCGGGGCATAAAGGCCCTGCTGTTCGGAGAAGGCGAGCATAGCCTGCGCCGTGAGCTTGAAGAAGCAATCGACGAATATGACGGCGAAAAGGAGGAAAGCCGCAGCGCGCGCGACAAGGGCGACCTGTCCCCGCTGGAACGGCAGATGCTCCGCAACCTGCTGCATTTCAGCGAGCATACGGTCGATGACATTGCCGTGCCGCGCGCCGACATCGTCGCGATCGAGGAAGGCGCGAGCTTCGCCGATCTGGTCGCCCTGTTCGCCGAGGCGGGCCATAGCCGTATCCCGGTCTATCGCGAAACGCTCGATACGGTGATCGGGATGATCCATATTCGCGATGCCTTCGCCCTGCTGGCCGGAAAGGAACAGCCGCCAAAAACGCTCGAAGGGCTTATCCGTCAGCCGCTTTACGTTCCGCAAAGCATGGGCGTGCTCGACCTGATGGCCGAAATGCGCGCGAAGCGGACCCATCTTGCCATCGTGCTCGACGAATATTCGGGCACCGACGGACTATTGACGTTCGAAGATGTGGTCGAGGAAATCGTCGGCGAGGTCGAGGACGAGCATGACGAAACGCCAGAGGAAATGCTCGTCGCGCTGGAAGGCGGCATGTGGGAGGCCGACGCCCGCGCCGAACTGGAAGATGTCGCAGAGATTATCGACCCGAAGCTGGCCGAAGTCGATGAAGATGTCGACACGCTGGGCGGCCTCGCCTTCGTCATTGCCGGCCATGTGCCGCAAGCGGGCGAGATATTGCCCCATGCGGAAAGCGGATGGCGACTGGAGGTCATCTCCGCCGATCCCCGCCGGGTAAAGCGATTGCGCCTGCACCCGCCCGGCGAACGGACGGATGGCGAATAGGCACATGCGGGATGTGGCGGGCGGAAATATGGCCCGCCGCCTTCACGGCCTTGTCGCTCTTGTCTGCTGGTTTGCGCTGATCCTGCAATATCGGCTGATTACAGACATGCTTGGCATTGGTCTGGGAAGCTGACGTTTTTTTCGGTTATTTCACCATAGTGACGAATATCGCCGTCGCGACCATTTCCACCGCACTATATGTCAGACCATCAGCGACGATGGCCTCTCCGACTGCGCGCCACGCCATATTATGTGCGATCGCAATTGTCGGCCTGACCTATTCAATCGCATTGCGGTCGGTCTGGAACCCAACGGACTGGCAGAAGCTGGCGGACTTTGTGCTGCATGACATCTCCCCGCTGCTCTATGCCGCGGCCTGGCTTTCCGCTCCCCATCCGGGGCTCCGCTGGCGAGCGCTGGCAACGGCGCTTGTCCTGCCGGTGACCTATCTCGCCTATACAATGGCGCGGGGCGCACTGGACGGCTGGCACGCCTATTGGTTCCTCGATCCCCGCCGCCTTTCGGCAGGAGAGATGGCGGTCAGCATCGCCTTGTTGCTGACTGCCTTTATAGTCGTTGGTGCGATAGCGGTGGCAATCGACCGGGCATTGGCCAAACGCGGGATGTTCGGGAAAAGCTGAGGTCTATCGCCTGCTTCTCCCTCTCATCGAACCGCCCCCCCCCCCGGGTCGGAAGGTCGGGCGCGCCAGTTCTGCATTGGTGAAATGCGCGTGGATCGCCCGGTGGCAAATGGGATGCACCGGCACTTTTTCTCGCCCTCCCCGGCCTTTCGGTACCGGGTGATGCCATTCGACTCTGCGCCCCAATAGTCGCCCGCATAGCCAGCAGGTGTCGTCTTCTTCGCTTCCATCCCGCATCGTTGCAGCCCTTTCGCCACAGTTCCGGCCAAAACCGCCTCTGAAGCCCCTAGCTTTCTCACTTTGCTTTGCGTTCGCCCGGTCCCTGTTTATAGAGGCCCGATGTCGACCGCCCCCCTCCGCATTGCATTGTTCAGCGGCAATTATAATTATGTGCGCGACGGCGCCAATCAGGCGCTGAACCGCCTCGTCGCCTTTCTGCTCGGCAAAAACGTGCAAGTGCGCGTCTATTCGCCGACAACCGACACCCCCGCGTTCGAACCCGCCGGGGAATTGATCAGCGCGCCCTCGCTGCCGATCCCCGGTCGTGCCGAATATCGTGTACCGCTGTGCCTTTCCGGTCGGCTGAAGCGGGATCTGAAACGGTTCGCCCCCGATATCGTCCATGTCTCCAGCCCCGATCCTCTCGGCCATGGCGCAGTCAGCTGGGCAAGACGGCAGAATCTGCCCGCCATCGCCTCGGTCCATACGCGCTTCGAAACCTATCCGCGCTATTATGGTCTCGCCTTTCTGGAGCCGATGGTGGAGGCGCTGCTCCGTCGTTTCTACCGACGGTGCGATGCGATCGTCGCCCCGTCGGAATCGATGGCGCAATTGCTGCGCGAACAACGCATGAACTATGATGTCGGCATATGGACGCGCGGCATCGACCAGAGCATCTTCAACCCCGGCAAGCGCGACATGGCATGGCGCAGCCGGCTCGGCATCGGGGCGGATGAACCGGTGATCGGCTTTGTCGGGCGGCTGGTGATGGAAAAGGGACTGGACGTCTTTTCGGATGCCATAGCGGAACTCGAACGGCGACAGGTTCGCCACCGCGTCATGATCGTCGGCGACGGCCCGGCGCGCGGATGGTTCGAAGGCCGCCTGCCCGATGCGACTTTTCTCGGCTTCCAGAGCGGCCCCGACCTTGGCCGTGCGGTGGCCAGCATGGACATGCTGTTCAACCCGTCCGTCACCGAAACCTTCGGCAATGTCACCCTTGAAGCAATGGCCTGCGCCCTGCCGACTGTCGCCGCCCGCGCCACCGGCAGCGAAAGCCTGGTGCAGGATGGCGTGACCGGACGCCTGATCCGTCCGGGCGCGGTCGGCGAGTTTGCCGATGCGCTCGCCGAATATTGCGCGCGAGCCGATATGAGGAACGCGGCCGGACAGGCAGCGCAGGCGATTGCCGAGCGCTATGGCTGGGATCAGGTCAATCAGGCGTTGCTCGACACCTATAGCCGCATCATCGCCCAGCGTCAGCGCGGCGCGGTGCAGCGCTCCAGCCCGGTGCCCTGAGGCCGGTCATGGCCGATCTCTTCGGTTCTTCGGGGCCGGAAGCCCCCTCCCCCGGCACGGTGCCCGACACTGCGCCACTCGCCGACCGGTTGCGCCCCACCCGGCTGGAGGATGTCGTCGGTCAGGAACATCTGACCGGTCCGGAAGGCGCGATCGGGCGCATGGTCGCGGCAGGCAAGCTAAGCTCCATTATCTTCTGGGGGCCGCCCGGCACCGGCAAGACGACCATTTCCCGTCTGCTCGCCGATGCGGTCGGCATGCGGTTCGAACCGGTGTCGGCGGTGTTCACCGGCGTTGCCGATCTCAAGAAGATCTTCGCCGCGGCGCGGGACCATGCAAGACTGGGCCAGCGCACCCTGCTGTTCGTGGACGAAATCCACCGTTTCAACCGGTCGCAGCAGGATGGTTTCCTTCCCTATGTCGAGGACGGCACGATCACGCTGGTCGGCGCGACCACCGAAAATCCCAGCTTCGAACTCAACGCCGCGCTACTTTCCCGTGCTCAGGTTCTGATCCTGCGCAGACTCGACGCCGAAGCGCTGGGGCGTCTGCTGGAGCGCGCAGAAGCGCTGACAGGCCGCACGCTTCCGGTCGATGAGGCCGCCCGAGAGGCGCTGATCGCCTCGGCCGATGGCGATGGTCGCTTCCTGCTCAATCAGGCCGAAACGCTGTTTTCGGTGCAGATCGACGCCCCGCTCGATCCCGCCGGGCTATCCGCATTGCTCCATCGGCGTATGGCGGTTTACGACAAGGATCGGGAGGGGCATTACAACCTCATTTCCGCCTTGCACAAGTCCCTGCGCGGATCAGACCCGCAAGCCGCACTCTACTGGCTCGCCCGGATGCTGGTGGCCGGGGAAGACCCTCTCTATGTGCTGCGCCGGATCGTGCGTTTCGCCACCGAAGACATCGGCCTTGCCGACCCGCAAGCCCTGATCCAGAGCCTTGCCGCCAAGGATGCCTATGAATTTCTCGGATCGCCCGAAGGCGAACTGGCGATTGTGCAGGCCTGCCTCTATTGCGCGACTGCCCCCAAGTCGAACGGGGCTTATAAAGCATACAAGGCCGCCTGGAAATCGGCGCGGGAAACGGGCTCGCTCATGCCCCCCGCGAATATATTGAATGCGCCGACCAAGCTGATGAAGGATATCGGCTATGGCGCCGACTATGCCTATGACCATGATGCCCCCGACGGATTTTCCGGCGACAACTACTGGCCGGAAGGGATGAAAGCCGAAACTTTCTACATACCCGTCGACCGTGGTTTCGAAAAAAGGATCGCAGAGCGCATTGCCTGGTGGAACGACCTGCGAAAAATGCGACGAAATGTTTGAGTTCATTTGCCAATTTCCAACGAAATATTGCAAACTCGTCCAATATTTCCTATCTTCCATCCACGCCGATGGAGCCTTTCCCTGATCTCGCCACTCTTTCTCTCAGCGATGTAGCGCTTCTCGTAAAGGAACGCCGGCTTCCACCCGTCGAACAATGGAATCCGGAGCATTGCGGCGACAGCGAGATGCGGATCGCCGCCGACGGCACATGGTATCATCAGGAATCCCCGATCGGCCGGACGGAAATGGTTCGCCTGTTTTCCACCATATTGCGGCGCGAGGAAGACGGTTCCCATGTGCTGGTAACCCCGGTTGAGAAGCTCTCGATCGAAGTAGAGGACGCCCCCTTTGTCGCGGTGGAACTGAACAGCGAAGGGCGAAGGAGCGAGCGCCGCCTCGCCTTCCGTCTCAATACCGGTGACCTGATCGTCTGCGATGCCGATCACCGGCTGGAAATCCGGGGAACACCAGATGAGCCCCGCCCCTATCTTCATGTACGCGGCGGCATGGACGCCCTTGTCTCCCGGCCACTTTTCTATGAACTTGCCCATATGGCCATGCATGAGCAGGAGGCCGTAGAGGGCCCCATAGGCCTTTGGAGTTACGGTATATTTTTCCCGCTGGAACCCCGCCGATGAAACTGGCCGCGCGTTTGCGGACAGCATTGCAACAGGGTCACTCCCGCACCATCTCCATCATCGACGAAGATCAGCGGATCAGGCAACCGATGCGCTTTGCCCCGGCGGCGGTACTGATCGCCATCACCGACCGGCCGGAACCAGGGGTCATCCTCACCCAGCGAGCCTCCCACCTGCGCAAACATGCCGGTCAGGTCGCCTTTCCGGGCGGGCGGATCGACGAACAGGATGAAGATGCGATTGCCGCCGCCCTGCGCGAGGCGGAAGAAGAAATCACTTTGCCGCCCGGTCAGGTCGAAATTATCGGCACATCGGACAGCTACCGCACCTTCACCGGCTTCGACATCATGCCGGTGATCGGCGTTATTCCGCCGGACCTTCCCTTCCGGCCACATGAAGCGGAAGTCGAAACATTATTCGAGGTTCCGCTCGACTTTCTGCTCTCCCCTGCCAATAGGGCAAGGAAGGAGGTGCTGTTTTCCGGCGCGCTCCATCAATATTACGAGATATTATGGGAAGAGCACCGCATATGGGGCGTTACCGCTGCGATCATCGCCAACCTGTCAAAACGGCTGGGCTATGACGGGAATGATCCTGCCTGACGCGCCCTGGCGCCACCGCCCCGGTTTCGACAATCTGTGCCGCCTGCTCGGCGCGGAGGAGGACAAGGTGCGTCTTGTCGGCGGCGCAGTGCGCGACGGCCTGCTCCACCTTGATGTAAACGACATCGATCTTGCAACCAGCCTTTCCCCGGAAGAGGTCCTGCAGCGCCTCGGTAAAGCCGGAATAAAGGCAGTGCCGACCGGCATTGCCCATGGCACGATAACGGCGATAATCGACCATCGCCCGGTCGAGATCACAACGCTGCGCCGCGACGTCAGCACCGACGGGCGGCGCGCCACCGTGGCCTATACCGAGGACTGGCGCGAAGATGCGGCCCGCCGCGACTTCACCATCAATGCTCTTTACGCCAACCCGCTGACCGGCGAGGTGCAGGATTATTTCGGGGGGCTTGAAGATCTGGCGGTGCGCCGGGTACGTTTTATCGGCGATGCCGCCGCCCGCATTGCCGAGGATCATTTGCGGATATTGCGCTATTTCCGGTTCCTCGCGCGCTTCGGTTCCTTGCCGCCCGATGTCGAGGCCTACAGAGCCTGTATCGATCACGCGAACAGCCTGATGGCGCTCTCGCGCGAGCGTATTGCCGATGAAGTGTTGAAATTGCTGGCGCTGCCTGATCCTTCGGCGGTGGCCCGCCTGATGATCGACGGCGACATATTGAAACCGGTACTGCCTGAAATCGACCGGGACGGGCTGGAACGGCTGACACAGCTGATCGCGCGAGAAAAGGATGCGAATATAGATGCGCCTTCACCGCTCATCCGGCTCGCCGCCCTGTTGCCGCAGGACGGCGCAACCGGAGAACGCGTTGCCGCCCGGCTGAAACTGTCGAACAAGGCGCGCAAACGCATTGCCGCCGCCCTGGCTCCGCCGCCGCCGCATGGCAGCGCCCGCGAACTGGCCTTTCGTATCGGCAAGGAAAGCGCCATGGATCAGTTGCTGCTGGATTCCGCACGGCCGCTAACTGACCTTGCCTCGCTGCGTCATTGGGAAATGCCCGATTTCCCGATCGGTGGGAAAGACCTTCTGGCCATGGGGGTAATGCCGGGACCTGCCGTGGCCCGCCTGCTCGGTGAAATCAAGGAAGACTGGATCGCCGCGGGTTTCCCGCCGCGTGAAGCGGTTCAGCCGCTGGCCGCCAGACGCGTCGAAATATTTCTCCGCTCCATCCAGCAGGCATAGGCCTCATCCGCGCCCATCGGCTTCGCGAAATAATAGCCCTGGCCATAATCGCAGCCCATCTCGCGCAGCTTATACGCAACATCGGCGGTTTCGATGCCTTCGGCCGTCGTCCTCATCCCCAGTGTCTTCGCCAGTGACAGGATCGCGCGAACGATGGCCAGCTTGTCCGGGTCCGCAATCATATCGGTGACAAAGCTGCGATCTATCTTCAAAAGGTCGATCGGCAGGCTCTGAAGGCTGGCCATGTTCGAATAGCCGGTGCCGAAATCATCCATCGCCACCGCCACATTCGACCGCTTCAGCGCATCGAGCAACATGCCGCAATTATTCGGATCGCCGACGACTGCGCTTTCCGTCAGTTCGATCATCAGCCGGTCGCCGTTGACGCCATTCAACCGCAGCGCATCGCTGATGGTGCCGAGCACATCGTCCCGCGCCATCTGGATCGGGGAAAGGTTGACGTTCATCTTGACCGGCATAGGCTCACCCAACGCCTCGTCCCACAGACGCAACTGGCGCATCGCATCATGCAGCGCCCATCGACCAAGCTGCACGACCAGTCCCGATTCCTCCGCGACCGGAATGAAATCATTGGGCGAAATCGGGCCGAGCACCGGGTGGCTCCAGCGCGCCAGCGCTTCGAACCCCCTCACCTGACCATCACTCAGGTCGATTATCGGCTGATAGAGCAGGTGAAGCCCTCCCTGCTGCAACGTGTCGCGCAAATGGCTTTCGAGGAAGAAACGCTGCCGCGCAGCCCCCAATTCCCCGGCGCGATAGATTTCCAGCCGATCGCTCTTCTTCGCGGCGCGTGCCGCCGTCTGGGCCTGCCGAACCAGTTCGTCCGCCTCCGCTTCGGAAATGCGGATCAGCGCGCCGCCGATGGCGCAGTTGATCGAAATCTGCAGGTTGGACAAGCGGATAGGCATGGCAATCGCCGCCTTGATCCGCGCCGCCATATCCATCAGGTCAGTCACGCCATTTTTGAAGACATGACAGACCCCGAATTCATTGCCGCCCAGCCGCGCCACCGTCGCGCCTTCATCCCCCATGCAGGATTTGAGACGCGCCGCGACCGAGAGGATCAGTTCATCCCCCGCCATGGTGCCCAAAGCTTCGTTGATCCGGCTGAAACGCATGAGGTCGATAATCATGACGCCGATCTGCGCAGCGTCAGCATGGTCTTCCTGCCCGAGGATCATCTCGATCGCTTCGCCGAATCCCGTCCGGTTGGGAAGCGCCGTCAATGCGTCGGAAATCAGTTCGCGACGTAGACTTTCCTCGACCCTTCGATCGGCCGTCCGGTCGATAGCACTGATGAGGATGCGGCTTTTTCCCGGTTCCGCATGATGCACCCAGGCCAGGGTGCAATCAAAAGCCTCGGTACCCAGTGTCGTCAGCCGCTCCAGTTCGAAACGGCTGACCTGATGCCCTGACAGGGCGAAACCGATCAGTTCAGCCTCGAGCCGACCGAAACGTTCCGGGTCCTGCTCTCTGTTGCCCCGCGCCATTTCCCCGAAATACCGTTCGAACGGATCGTTCCAATATTCGAAGCATATGCTGTTACCCCGCCATTCGACCAGCGCAGCCGGTTGCGGCAAGGCGGTCAGCCAGGGTGGTGCCATAGCTGCATCGCCGCGCAGGCTTCGCGGCGCGTCACAGGGAGGAACATGATCCGTTCCCGTCCAAAAATCTGGCGGTAGTCCGTCCATAACGACTATTAAGACCGATCCCTGAACTCTTGATCCCAGGGCGTGCCGTTCCGATTCCGGGGGATCGATCCGGGCGCACCCAATCTCCCCCTTTAAATCTCATTTCTTGTCGCGCGGTTAAGATCGTGCGGGTCTGAACAATTTTATCGCGGCCCGAAATTCAGTCGAATTTATTGCTGCGCGGGAAGCCCTGAGGCGGCATTCGCCCCGCCGCACCGCGC
The DNA here is from genome assembly GCA_006226685.1 of Sphingomonadales bacterium. Taxonomy (GTDB): domain Bacteria; phylum Pseudomonadota; class Alphaproteobacteria; order Sphingomonadales; family Sphingomonadaceae; genus Sphingobium. The sequence continues at coordinate 56,367 of SBGG01000059.1, read as the reverse complement.
GCCACACGCCATGGCGAAACATCACTTTCCGTCCGGGTCCTCCCACTTTCTCCGCCCATGGTCCAGCTCAACCCGTCTTCCATACGGAAGGCAATCGCATCCGAGAGGCCGCCATCGCGATAGCGTTGCAACTGCACCCCCTGCCCCCGCGCCATTTGCGGCAGTTCGGACAGCGGAAAAACCAGCAGCTTACGATTTTCACCGACCACGGCGACACTGTCCGCGCCATCGGCGATGATATGGACCACCGCCAACCGGGCGCCGCTGCGGGGGTTGACCACCTGCTTGCCCTTGCGCGTTTCGGCGATCACATCATCCATCGCTGCGACGAAGCCGCGCCCGTCACTCGCCGCCAGCAGCATCCGCCCTTCCGCCTTGGCGGGCAGCAGCGCGATAATCTCCGTATCGCCATCCAGATCGACCATCAGGCGTACCGGCTCACCAAAACCGCGCCCGCCCGGCAATTTGTCCGCGCCCAGTGTATAGAAACGGCCATTGGCGCAGGCGAGCAGCAGCTTGTCCGTCGTCTGCGCATGGAAAGCGAAGGCCGGGCCATCCCCTTCCTTGAATTTCAGCGTTTCGGTCGAGGCCAGATCGACATGCCCCTTCATCGCCCGGATCCAGCCGCGCTGAGACAGGATGACGGTGATCGGTTCGCGCTCGATCATCGCCTCCAGCGGGATTTCACGCGCCGGTCCCTGCTCCTCCACCAATGTCCGGCGGCGGCCAATCTCCGTTTCCGGGCCGTAACGCTTACGCAGTTCGGCCAGATCGCGTTTCAGACGGGTGCGTTGCCGCGCCGGGCTCTCGACCAGCTTTTCCAGCTCATCGCGTTCCTTCAGCAATTCGGAATGTTCGCGCCGAAGCTCCATTTCCTCCAGCTTGCGCAGGGAACGCAGCCGCATGTTGAGGATCGCTTCGGCCTGCCTGTCGGTAAGCTGAAACTCGTCCATCATCACCAGCTTCGGCTCATCCTCTGTGCGGATGATCTCGATCACCCGGTCGAGATTAAGATAGGCGATGATATAACCATCGAGCAGTTCGAGACGCGCGGCGATCTTGTCCAGCCGATGCTTCGCCCGGCGCACCAGCACATCGATCTGATGCGTCAACCATTGGGACAATAGCGGCTTCAGGCCGAGCACGCCGGGTTTGTGCTCCGCATCGAGCACATTCATATTGAGACCGAAACGGGTTTCAAGATCGGTCAGGCGGAACAGGCTGTCCATCAGCACATCGGGCTCCACCGTGCGCGACCGGGGTTCCAGCACGATGCGGATCGCCTCGTCGCTCTCATCCCGCACATCGGCAAGAATAGGAAGCTTCTTGTCGGTGATGAGATGGGCGATCTGCTCGATCAGCTTGGATTTCTGGACCTGATAGGGGATTTCGGTGATGACTGCGACCCACGCCCCGCGCCCCTCATCTTCCTTGTGCCACTTCGCGCGGATACGCAGGCTGCCGCGCCCGGTCGCATAGGCTTCGGAAATGATCGCCGCGCTATCCACCAGCATACCGCCGGTCGGCATGTCCGGCCCGCGGACGATCTCCATCAATTGCGCATGATCGGCGTCAGGCTGTTCGATCAGCAACGATGCCGCATCGATGATCTCGGCGACATTATGCGGTGGAATGCTGGTCGCCATGCCGACCGCGATGCCCGATGCGCCATTGGCCAGCAGGTTCGGGAACAGGCCAGGGAAAACCTCCGGCTCCTCTTCCTCGCCATTATAGGTCGGGCGAAAATCGACCGTGCCCTCATCCAGACCCGACATCAGGTCGGCTGCGGCCTGCGTCAGCCGCGCCTCGGTATAACGCATCGCCGCCGCATTATCGCCGTCGATATTGCCGAAATTGCCCTGCCCGTCGACCAGCGGCGTGCGCAGCGAAAATTCCTGGGCCAGCCGGACCATCGCATCATAAACGCTGGCATCGCCATGCGGGTGATATTTACCGATCACATCACCGACGACGCGCGCGCACTTCTTGTAACCGGTATTATTACGTGCCGGATTGGCGATCAGCACATCGGGCGCGGCGCCCGCCGGTTCCAGCTTCAGCAGCCGCATCGCCCAGAGCAGACGACGATGCACCGGCTTCAGCCCGTCGCGCAAATCCGGCAGGGACCGCGCGGTGATGGTTGAAAGCGCATAAACCAGATAACGCTGGGACAGGGCTTCGTCGAAAGGATGGTTCTTGATGCTGTCGAACGGATCGCGAAAATCGGACATGGAGATCGGATAGCAAGCGGCGGGGCCTGCGTCGATGGCCTTGTGAACAACGGACGGGGAGACTTGCGCAGCGGGCACTTGTACGAAAGGCTTGGGTCGGTCTAATTCCCATTACCGCACAGCTTCACCCGGCTCCATCCCGTCCGTCATCATTGAAAGACCTTGCTCATGCATCTTGGCATCACTGGAAAAACCGCCCTCGTCTGCGCCTCCAGCCGGGGGCTCGGGCGCGGCTGCGCGACCGCCCTTGCCCATGAGGGCGCGCGGGTCGTCATCAACGGACTGGACGCCGAACGGCTCGACCGGACGGCGGACGAGATCAGGGCTGCGACCGGCGCGGACATCATCCCCGTCGCCGCCGATGTCGGCACCGAGGCGGGGCGCGCTAAGCTGCTGGCGGCGGCGGGCGCGGTCGATATTCTGGTCAACAATAATGGCGGGCCGCCCCCGGCCGATTTCCGGGAGCTTGACCATGACCGGATGATTGCCGGGCTGGAAGCGAATATGCTGACGCCGATCGCCCTCATTCAGGCGGTGATCGACGGCATGATCGAACGGCGGTTCGGACGCATCGTCAACATCACCTCCGGTTCGGTGAAAATGCCGCTCCCCGGTCTCGACCTGTCGAGCGGTGCCCGCATCGGCCTGACCGGTTTCCTCGCCGGGGTCGCGCGGCAGGTCGCTCATGCCAATGTGACGATCAACAATCTGCTGCCCGGCTCATTCGATACTGACCGGATCGTCGCCCTCGACCGGAAGCGCGCCGCCGACAACGACACCTCTGCCGAAGTAATGCGCGCGCAACGCGAGGAGAGCATTCCGGCAAAGCGTCTCGGCACGCCCGAGGAGTTCGGCGCCGCCTGCGCTTTTCTCTGCTCGGCCCATGCCGGTTATATTACCGGCCAGAGCGTATTGATGGATGGGGGTGCCTTTCCCGGCGTGATGTAGGACGCGCCCGGCCCGTGCGGCAGTGCCTGTCGGCTCTCAATATCCGATATACCGCCCCGGCCGGTGCCAGACGATCAGAATCGCACTGATCGCCACCATGCTGAGCGCCGACCAGAAGAGCTGCATCGGGGAGAGCCGGAGGATCGCAATCAGCAGCAGGAGCAGATCGAAGCCGAGCTGGATATAGCCTGCCTTCGCAATCCCGCGTTTTTGCAACCACAGGGCGACAATGCCGATTCCGCCGACGCTCGCATTGTGGCGCGCGGCGGCCAGCAGACCATAGCCGACCAGTGTGCCCCCCATGATTGCCGCGACTCCGGGGTGAATATGACCGATCCCGATATAGGCAGGCGCAATCAGCGAGAGCGCCGGCACCATCAGGCTGAGCAGGACCGTCTTGACCGCAAAATCCCGCCCCATCGCGAAAAATCCGAAGATCATGAAGGGCAGGTTGGCGATCAGGAAAAGGACCCCGAACGGCACCCCCGTCCAATAGGAAAGAAAAAGCGCCAGCCCCGCTATGCCCCCGGTAACAAGGCCCGACGCCTTCAGAAAGATCAGCCCGAGGACGATCAGGCCCGCCGCCGTCAACATCGCATAGCCGTCTTCAATCCTGCCGTGCGGAACGGCTTCACCATGGGAAACGGTCTGGCGTGTGGATTTGGGGGTCGTCATGGCCGCGCCCCGTATCACGATCCGCGCGCCCTGTCTCCCGCAGCGCACAATTTCTCCTGCAGCGCACAATATCCCCTGCAGCGACAATCGGGAAGCGGCACGATTTGCACCCTGCCCCGCTTTGGTATAAGGGCGTTGCGAACCGGCCCCGGCATCGCTGATCTGCCCATGATTCGCGCGCCGGGGCGCATTGTTTTTCGTACCCAATGAACGAGTAGGCACCCGAAAATGGTCCGTCGCCGCCAGATTTACGAGGGCAAGGCAAAAATCCTTTACGAAGGTCCGGAGCCCGGCACGATTATCCAATATTTCAAGGATGACGCCACCGCGTTCAACGCGCAGAAAAAAGGCACCATCAACGGCAAGGGCGTGCTCAACAACCGTATTTCGGAACATGTGTTCACGCTGCTTTCGAATATCGGCGTACCGACCCACTTCATTCGCCGCCTGAATATGCGCGAGCAGCTGGTACGGCAGGTCGAGATCGTGCCGATCGAAGTGGTCGTCCGCAATGTCGCGGCAGGGTCGCTCTCGACGCGCCTCGGCCTTGAGGAAGGCACCCCCCTTCCCCGCACGCTGATCGAATATTATTATAAGGACGATGCGCTCGGCGATCCGATGATCACCGAGGAACATATCGCCTGCTTCGGCTGGGCCAGCCAGGAAGAGATGCACGATATTGCCGATATGGCGATCCGCGTGAACGACTTCATGAGCGGCCTGTTCGCCGGAATCGGTATTCGTCTGGTCGATTTCAAACTGGAATTCGGCCGCCTGTGGGACGGCGACTATAGCCGCGTCATCCTGGCCGACGAGATCAGCCCGGACGGTTGCCGCCTGTGGGACATGGCCACCGGCGAAAAACTGGACAAGGACCGTTTCCGTCGCGATCTGGGCGGCGAAGTCGAGGCTTATCAGGAGGTTGCGCGCCGTCTCGGCCTGCTTCAGGAAGATGATGGAGAACCGACGGTCCTCGATCTCGATACGCACCGGAAAAAGCGCGGCAGCTAATTTTTGACCGCTGCGGGCTTGCCCTTCGTCCCCTCCGGGCATAGGGGCATGCTCAAGCCTATCGACCTGCGAGAAAAGGGAGTCGCCCTCATGAAAGCCCGTGTCTTCGTCACCCTCAAAGGCGGCGTGCTCGATCCTCAGGGTAAGGCGATCCACCATGCTCTGGAAGGGCTCGGCTTTTCCGGTGTCAATGATGTCCGCGCGGGCAAGCTGATCGAGCTGGATCTTGCCGACGGCACATCCGATGCCGATATCGACGCCATGTGCAGCAAGCTGCTCGCCAATACGGTGATCGAAAATTACCGCATCGAAAAGATCGCCTGAACCAGCAAGGAAGGGCTGTCCCATGAAAAGCGCCGTCATCGTCTTTCCCGGCTCCAACTGCGATCGCGACATGGCCGTCGCCATAGAGCAGGCGAGCGGCTCTGCGCCGGTCATGCTGTGGCACCGCGAAACGGAAATTCCTGCCGGAACCGACCTGATCGCCGTACCGGGCGGATTTTCCTATGGCGACTATCTGCGGTCCGGCGCGATGGCCTCCCGCTCGCCGGTGATGGCGGCGGTCAAGGCCGCGGCCGAACGAGGTGTCGCCGTGCTCGGCGTATGCAACGGGTTTCAGGTACTCACCGAAACCGGCCTGCTTCCCGGTGCGCTGATGCGCAATGCGGGCATTCATTTCGTCTGTCGCGACGTCGCGCTGACAGTCGGGAATAATCAGAGCCTGTTCACCAGCCGCTATGAGGCGGACGAACGGATCGTCATTCCGGTTGCCCATCATGACGGCAATTATTTCGCCGATGAGGCAACGCTGGACCGGCTCGAAGGCGAAGGCCGCGTCGCCTTCCGCTATGCCGAAAATGTCAACGGTTCGGCCCGGGATATTGCCGGCATCCTCAATGAAGGCGGCAATGTGCTGGGCATGATGCCGCACCCGGAACGCGCCAGCGAACCGGCACACGGCAATCTGGACGGGGCGCGGCTGTTTCAGGGGCTGGTCGAAGGACTGATGGCCACGGCCTGACCCGGCCCTGCCCCGAGACGGCGCCCGGAAACACCCCGTCGATACGCATTTCAGCGCATCTGAAACGTGCAAACACCCCTGTTCCCGGCCATAACCGGAAAATGACGTTCAGGCAGGACCGATCCGATCCACGCTTACCAGGTCGGACCCATAGAGCTTACCTTCGATCCGAACATAATGTTCGGTCAGATGGCAAGGTATCCGGTCCATCTCCAGCCACAGTTCCACCCCGTCATCGCGACGGAGCGCATAACAATAATCCTTGAAGATCAGCAGGCCAGTCTCACGACATGCCGCACGTTGCATTCCATCGGAATTGTGCATCGGACAGCTCCCTCTGGGTTAACCATCCTCTCCCGTCACGAAAGTTACACAAAGCCCGTCCTTTGGCAACACAAGTTAATACGGCCCGTCAGACCCGTGTCCTGAACGGCGTAAAATCCGTGCCCTCATCATAAATGTCGAGCCCCTCGCGCTGTTTCAGCGTACCCACGACCAGATAGGTTACCGGGGTCAGCAACGCCTCCCAACAGGTCTTGAGAATGAATTGAGAGACGACGACCTGCACCAGCTGATCAAGCGGCCATCCGGCAAGGCCGTAAAAGGCCAGCGGATAAAAAATTAGGCTGTCGAGTCCCTGCCCCACTATCGTCGACCCGATGGTGCGCATCCAGAGGAACCGCCCCTCGGTCAGCAGCTTCATCTTGGCCATGACCACGGAATTGGCGAACTCACCGGCCCAGAATGCGGCGATCGAAGCGATCACGATGCGCCAGCTGTTGCCGAACACCGCCTCATAGGCGGACTGGTCGTTCCAACCCTGCGCCGGAGGCAGGGACACGACGACGAAACTCATGAACGCCATGAAGATCAGCGCGGCAAAACCAGCCCAGATCACCCGCCGCGCCCGCGCATAGCCATAAACCTCGGTCAGCACGTCCCCGATGATATAGCTCAACGGAAAGAACATGATCCCCGCACCGAAGGACCATGTTCCGATCAACGGCAAATCGATTTCCGACCGCTTGGCCGCCCCGATGATATTGGAAAGCAGCAGGATCGCGACAAACGCCGCCATGATGAAATCATAATAGCGCAACCGTTGCCCCGCAGTTGCGGAAGCGGCGACATGCTTCGGGAAATGGCGAGAACTCATCTGCTCTTTCATATCCGGCTTTGCCTGACGCGCAAACCACGCTATGCGACAAACGGTTCCGGCATCGGTCACGACCGGAACCATCCGTCATCCCGCATCTGCGGATCGAAATGCACGTTCAAAATCCGGGTGGAGAGACTATTCGCCTGTTGAACGAAGCATCCCGGCCGCGAAACGGATGGGAATAGCCGCTACCGGTTCTCCAGCGAACCGTGTAGCCAACTATATCGGGGCCCCGTAGCTCAGCTGGATAGAGCATCGGTCTTCTAAACCGAATGTCGCGTGTTCGAATCACGCCGGGGTCACCATTTCGAATTTCAGGAGTCTGCATCACGTTGGCAGGATAAGGACCAACCCGCGCTATCCGGCAATGATAGCACGTAAAATAGCGGCGCCTGTTCGCCCTCGCACCACGCGGGGGAAATTTCAACGGTCCGCCATCTGCCGCCTCATTCCGGTGCATTGCACAAGCGTTCGTGACTTTCCTTAATTGCCGGCCACGGCGGTTTTGAAAGCAAGCCTGACGGCACCTCATGGCGAAGACCCCGGGAAGCTGCTATGGCCCCGCCCGCAAACAACTTGGGAATCCAACCAATGCCCACGACGATTCAAACAGGTGCGACGTTCAAGGAAAATCTGCAGCAGTTGCCGTCTGTCGATGACCTGCGCCGCATTGATCTTATCGACGAGACAGGGCTTGTCGTTGCCAGCATCGAAAATCAGCCGGGTAAACAAGGCTCTCTCGCCGTTTACCACTCTCTGAAATGCTCCTTCGGAATGCTCAATACGGAAGCAGCCGAACAGGGGCTGCTCCTGTTCGCCGAGCATACGGCCGATGCCCGCAACCGCCCGGGCGCGCACCCGAATATAGACCGCCTGTTCGCCATCGTCTCCGGTGGCACTCCGCTAAACATCGAAGTCATTCCCGCAGACGGCTGACCTGACCTTCACATCCCGATGCCCATGGGGCGGCAAGGTCCTCAAATCAGGTGTCGGCGGTAAGAGGCGTAAATTGCCATTATCGCTCCCCGCCATCTCCATGGAACAATCCGCCAATCTATCTTGGCGATACATCGAAAACTGATGAGCACTGGCCTGAAACCCGCAACAGATGTAATCCGACTCGCCTACTAGTTCGCGGCGGCCGACAACAACGAATGACGAAGTCCGGACTCAACGCCATTTTCATCGCCAACCGGGAACGCCTACTGCGTTTTCTGGCGGCACATGGTGCCGGCGATGCGGCAGAAGACCTGTTGCAGGAACTGTGGTTGAAAATAGAAGCCGCGCCTCCCGGCCCAGTAGGCAACCCGCTATCCTATCTGTATCGTACCGCGAATAATCTCGTTATCGACAGACATCGGGCAACGACACAGGCCGTAAAACGCGATCGCGCCTGGTCGGAAAGCGTTTCGGGCGAAGCCGGGCAATCCGATGCGCCATTGAGTGAGCGACAGATTATCGCACAACAGCAGCTGGAACAGGTTCAGCAGGCACTGGACAGCCTCGGGCAACGGGCGTCACGAATATTTCGCCGTCACCGGATCGACGGCATCGCGCAAAAGGATATTGCGGCGGAACTGGGCATCAGCCTGAGTACGGTCGAGAGCGACCTGCGCCTTGCCTATCGCACCATGATCGACCTCAGGAGACGTTTCGATGAGGTCTGAACAAATTTCGAGGCTGGCGAACCGCGTCTCCGTCATGGCTGAGGGGGAATGAATGGCACAGGAACCGGCCATGACAGAACAAACCGCACTTGATTGGATCATTCGTCAGCGCGACCCCGGCTTTGACGACTGGGGTGCCTTCGTCCTGTGGCTGGAGGCCGACCCGGCCCATGCCGACGCCTATCATGCCATGGCGGCGGCCGATAAGGGGCTGGATGACCTGTTGACGTCCCTCCCTACCGTGCAGGAAATGACAGCCATGCCGGAACCTGCCCGCCTGAACCGGCGGGCATGGATCGGCGGCGCGCTCGCCGCTTCGATCGTCGCGGCGGTTTCCCTGTATCTTTACGTGCCGCGTAGCGATCCCTGGGCGGTCGAAACCGCGCCGGGCGTGCGACGGACAGTGACGCTGGCCGACGGCAGCAATATTGCCCTGAACGGCGGAACAAGGGTCATGCTGGATCACGCCAATCCGCGCACCGCTTCGCTGGAACGCGGCGAGGCGATGTTCACCATCAGCCATGACCCCGACCATCCCTTCGAAGTTCAGGCCGGGGAAACAAGGCTGGTCGATATCGGTACGGCATTCAACGTGCTGCGCGACAACGGGCAGATCGATATAGCAGTCAGCGAGGGCGCCGTCCTCTACAACCCCGGACGGGAGGCCGTTCGGATCGACGCCGGACACAGGCTCCATGCCGACGACAAAACGGGCACCTATATGCTCGACGACATTCCGGGTAGCACGGTCGCGGGATGGCGGCAGGGACGGCTGGTTTATGACGGGCAATCGCTCGAACGGGTGGCCGCGGATCTCAGCCGCTATTATGGCATAAATATCGCCGTCACGCCCGCCATAGCGGGACAAGGCTTCAGAGGCGTGCTCAGCTTGCCGCCGAAGGAAAAGATCGAAACGCTCGCTCCCATATTGAATGTCAATATGCGGCAGGACGCAATGGGCTGGATACTGACCCCTCGCTGATGCGTACCTTCCCGATCTTGTTATGTGCGGCCATGGTTGCAACGCCCGCAGTGGCGCGGGATCGGCAACCGCTCGACCTTCCGGCCGGAACGCTGGGCGATGCGGTGGCGGCGCTGGCGGCACAGACGAGCCTGAGCGTACGCATCGAAAGCGACACTCTCTGGAACCGGCCGGTCGGCTCTCTTCGCGGCCAGATGAGCGCGCGGGAAGCACTTGACCGGCTTCTGAAAGGCAGCGGCGCGAAAGCGGTGCGGTTAGGTTCGAACGGGTGGAGCATCCGGCAGATGCAATCCTCCCCGCGTCGAGCAGCAGCGCCGCCCCGCCCCGCATCGCCGGCAGTGGCCAGCCCCCCACCCGCTCCGGCGCCGATCATCGTGACGGCCAGCAAAAGAGACACGATGCTCACCCGTTTTCCCGGGACGGTGAACCTGATCGACGGCACCGACCTCACCTTTGGCGGCGCGCAGGGAACCGACGGTCTCATCGCGCGGATCGCCAGCCTGTCATCCACCCATCTGGGTTCCGGGCGCAATAAATTATTCATTCGCGGGATTGCCGATTCCAGCTTCACCGGCCCGACCCAATCGACCGTCGGGCAATATTTCGGCGATCTGCGGCTCAGCTACAACGCCCCCGATCCCGACCTGCGGCTGTACGACATCGGTTCGGTGGAGATATTGGAAGGGCCGCAGGGTACGCTTTACGGCGCGGGCTCGCTGGGTGGCATCATCCGGATCGTCCCCAAAACTCCCGATCTGGAGCGGACCGGGGCCGAGCTTTCAGGCGGTCTGTCGGCGACGCAGCATGGCACCCCCGGCGCCGACATCGGCGGAACCATCAACCTGCCGCTTATGCGGGAACGCATTGGCCTCAGGCTCACCGCATATGCCGTTACCGAGGGTGGATATATTGACGATATCGGTCGCGACCGGAACGACATCAACCGCACGCATGTCGAAGGCGGCCGTGCCACAATAAGGGTCGATGGCGGAAATGGGTGGACCATCGATATCGGCGGCATCCTTCAGAATAATCATGGCGCCGACAACCAATATGCGGACCCTGCCCTGCCGCCGCTGACCCGTTCGGGCACCATCGGCGGCGGGTTCGACGCACGCTATCGCATGGCAAGCCTGCTCGTCGAAAAACGATGGAACACCATAGAACTGCATTCGTCGACCGCTTATGTCCGGCAAAAGCTGGACGAACGCTATGACGCCACGATACCCGATGGCCCGCCACAAATCTTCCGCCAGAACAACGACACGCGTTTCTTCACCACCGAGAACCGGCTGTCATATGCGGCAGAGAACGGCCTGAGCTGGGTCGCGGGCGCGAGCTATGTCCACAATACCACGACATTGGGTCGGGCGTTCGGCGCCCCCGACATGCCGCTTCCAGTCACGGGCGTTACCAATAAGGTCAGCGAAGCGACAGTTTATGGCGAGACCACCGTGGAACCGATACCCGCGCTGGCCCTGACCAGCGGGTTGCGCTATTCCCGCACCATATTGAACGGTGGAGGAGAAGATGTCTCGCCCGCCTTCATAATGGCCGGACGGACGATCACGGCAAAGCGTACCGAGGAACGGCTGCTGCCGTCGTTTGCGGTATCGGCCGAACCGCTTTCGGGCACAACGCTCTATGCCCGCTATCAACAGGGGTTCCGGCCCGGCGGCCTTGCGATTGAGGGGCCGTTCGTCCGCCGCTTCCGCAACGACCGGGTACGAACGCTGGAAGCGGGGATCAGGCACCTTCCCTCAAATGGTGGCGGGGTGGCCCTGTCGCTCTCCATCGCTCATAGCCAGTGGCAGGATATTCAGGCCGATTTCATCGACAGCGCCGGCCTTCCGAGCACTGAAAATATCGGCGACGGGCGAATATGGTCGGTCAGCGGCACAGGACGATGGCAAGCATCGGAGCGCCTGTCGATCGAAGCATCCGCGGCGATGAACGACAGCAAGGTGACGCAACCGTCTGAGGCGCTGTTGCGAGCTTTTGCATTTCAGGATGTCGCGCAGGTTCCCAATGTCGCGAACATAAGCTGGCGCACGGGTTTCGATTATCACGCCCCGGTACTGAACGATAAGGCGGAACTGCATCTGAACGGCTGGCTCCGCTATGTCGGCAAATCCCGGTTGGGGATCGGGCCGGTGCTGGGCGAACAACAGGGCGATTATCTGGACAGCGGATTCACCGCACGGATCGGCACCCCCGCTTTCGGTATCACGCTGAGCCTCACCAATCTCGATGACGAGGTGGGCAACCGCTTCGCGCTGGGCACCCCCCTGGGCGCAACATTCGGCCATCAGGTCACGCCGTTGCGCCCGCGCACCATCCGCGTCGGTATCGATACCGCCTTCTGATACCCCTCCGGCAAAAAATTTCCATCCCAGCCAAGGTTGGGGGATGAGGACACCGTCCTGACTGACGAAGGAAGGGAATGGGTGTCGCACGACCCGCCCTCCGTTCGCAGGGAAGGATATGGAATGCCGAATTGGAAGAGTTCGACCTGTCTGGCGGCAATGGCCGCGATGATCGCGGCGGGTAATGCCCAGGCGCAAAGCAACAGCACGACCATCCAGAAAACCAATGTGGATGGCGCCGCGGGAATTGAAGCCGCCAGTGGTGCCAGTGGGGGCGTCACCAACGCGAGCGCGGGCAAAATCATCATCGATGAAACCTATAGTCCGGTCGATACCGACAAGGATGGCGACCTGGACGGCCCCTTTGCCACCGGAACCGGCCGGGCGGGCATCCGGACCCTCGGAAGCTATACTGGCGCTGTCGCCAATAATGGCGAAATCACGGTCGAAGGGAATGATTCCTATGGCATCAGACTGGGTGGCCCCCTGACGGGCCGACTGGTCAGCGACGGAAAGGTCGCCATTACCGGCGACCGCTCCATCGGTATCGCGACGGGCGACATCAATGGCAGCGCACGGATCGCAGGTACCGTTACGGCGGCAGGCAAGGACGCCAGCGCCGTCGCCATCAACGGCAATGTAAGCGGCGCACTGGAGTTTCAGGGAAGCATCGGTGCGACAGGATATCGCTATACGACCCCGCCGTCGGACACCAGCAAGCTCGATGCCGACGATCTGTTGCAGGGCGGCCCGGCCATCAACATCGCGGGCAATGTCGGCGGTGGCATTATCTTCGCCATACCGCCCAAGGACAGCAGCACGACCGATAATGATGAAGACAAGGACGGGATCGAAGACAGCAAGGAAGGATCGGCCGCGATCACATCGCTGGGATCCGCAGCGGCGGTACGGATCGGTGCGGCGGACCATGACATCGCGATCGGTGCGGTCGCCGGAACCGCATTTGGCCATGGCCTGATTATCGACGGCATCGTCACGGGCAGCGGCGTCTATGCCGGCGTCGACGGCAATGGCCTGCAGATCGGTGGCATGGGCGGTCAGGTGGACATTGCCGGCGGCCTCACGGTCAACGGCAGGGTGTCGGCGGTGTCGAACGGCGCTACCGCCACGGCAATCCGGATCGGTAGCGGAAGCACCGTGCCGGAAGTCCGGGTCGGCGGCATTGTCGAAGCGTCCGGTAAGAACGCGACCGCCATTCTGATCGCGGCTGGAGCGACCACCACCGCCATCCGCAACAGCGGAGCGATCAAGGCTGCGGGCAACGGCACCGGCAGCAGTTCGAGCGCGATCACGGACCTGTCCGGCACGCTGACGACGATCGAAAATGCCGGCGCCATATCGGGCGAAACGGCGATAAATCTCTCCGCCAACAGCAGTGGCGCGACCATCAGGCAGACGGCGGTGACCAGCGGCGCGGCTGCCCCCTCGATCAGCGGCGCGATAAAGTTCGGATCCGGCAACGACCTTTTCGATATCGCCGACGGCACCGTCACCGGCAACGCCACATTCGGGGCAGGCAACAATGCACTGAAACTGTCAGGGGATGCCACCTATACCGGTAATGCCGCGTTCGGCTCGGGCGATGACAGCATGGAATTGAGCGGAACCAGCAGCTTTACGGGCAACGCCGATTTCGGCGGTGGCGCCGACAGCCTGACGCTTTCCGGGAACGCCGTTTTCACGGGAGCCATTGCCAATGGCGGCGGGGTTGCGCTGACAATCAATGGCGGACGCCTGAACCTCAACGGCACGGCATCGCTGCGCACGCTCAATGTCGCGGAACAGGGCGTTCTGGGCGTCACGCTGGACACCGCGCACAAGGATAGCACGGTCCTGAACGTCAGCGGCGCCGCGACCTTTGCGGAAGGCGCCAAAGTGGCGATCAGGCTCAACGGCATTACCGGCGCAGAGGGAAGATACAGTTTTCTGGAAGCCGATTCCATTACCGGGGCAGCGAAGCTCGTCACCGACGGCGCCTTGCTGCCCTATATGTTCAAGGGTGCGGTGGCGACCATGTCTCCCACCCGGCTCGCGATCGACATCACCCGCAAAAATGCTACCGAACTGGGGCTCAACCGGTCTCAGGCATCGGCCTATGACGCCATTTATGCCGCTCTGGCAAAGGATGAAAAAGTCGCGGCCGCCTATCTGAGCACGATCGACGGCGACAGCTTCCGCAGGCAGGTGCGCGAGATGCTACCCGACCATGCAGGCGGAGCATTCGAAGCCACCAGCCTCGGTTCCCGCGCGATGACCGGCATGATTGCCGACCCCAATGCGCCCTTCGCCGATCAGGGCAAATGGGGATATTGGATTCAGCAGGTGGGCTTCGGACGGGCAAAGAGCATCGGCGACACGGCATCCTATGATATCACCGGGTGGGGCATCGGCACCGGCGGCGAATATAAGACCGGTATCGGCCATTTCGGCCTGTCCATCGCCTATCTGCATGGCGGCAACTCCGATGGCGGAACCGATAATCAGGTGGATTCGGACCAATATGAAGCCGCACTCTACTGGCGCGGCAGCTGGGGCCCCTTCAATGCCTATGCACGCGGATCGCTGGCAACCGTCAACTTCAAGGGCAAGCGCATTTTTTCCGGCGCCATCGGCAATGAAGTGGTGAAACGAACGGCCGAGGGCAAATGGAACGGAACCCTGACTTCGGCGGCGGCCGGTGCTTCCTACGAAACCAGCTGGGGATTATTGCGGGTGCGCCCGTCGGTCGGCTTCGATTATTTCCGGCTGCGCGAGGACGGCTATGGCGAGAAAGGCGGCGGCGACGCTTTCAACCTGACCGTCGCCAGCCGCACCAGCGACGAACTGGCGGTATCGGCATCGGTCGCGACCGCTCTCGAATGGGGCAGCCATGATCCCGACAGCGGCTGGTTCCGCCTCGAAGCCGAAGGCGGCCGACGTCAGCTTGTGGGTGGATCGCTCGGCGTTACTACCGCCCATTTCAGCGGCGGGCAGGATTTCACGCTGGTTCCCGATGACCGCACCAGTGGATGGACCGGCAAGTTGCGCGCCATTGGCGGTCGCAACGGTTTCAGGATCGCAGGAGAAGCCGGTGCCGAAGAACAACAAGGCCGGGCCGCGTTCACCCTGCGCGCAAGTCTGATGATGGGTATTTAGCCCCTCCCCCACCCTGCTGCCCATCATCAGGGGACCCCGCCCGGCACCATGCCGGGCGGGGTTTTCTCGGTGTGGAGACTGACCGCGTAAACCGGTCGATCCGGGGTGGCGCGCTCGTCGGCGAACCGAAACACGGCATCTTCAGATAGCGCCCCACCCAGGGCAGCAATTTCGTCTATCCGATGACGACGCGGCTGATGGCGGAGCACGGCACTTATAGGGGGCCAGCCCTGCTTTGTTACAGTGAATCGGCGGACAATGAGAACGCCTGTGGCTTACGAGAAGATGAGAAACGCAGATTTGCCAAGGTGAATACGGCCGTTCTGCGCAATTGACAGTAAGCGTTCCGCAAAATAAAAGAATAGCGTTCTGTTCAAAAGAATTTCAAAGTAAACTGCGTTCCCAACGACCAGGTGACAGAACCGCCTGACCGACAACCGGCTTCCGTTCCGGAAGGCGTGCCAGCCACGGAACGACCATAAGGAAGAGGATAGACACAAGCCGTGACCAGTATCGACCCCACCTCGCCCTCAACGGAACTTCTCGACCGGGCCCGCACCGAATTCACCCGACTGCTCGGCAGCGATGCCGTCCAGTTCGAAGGCTCTTTGTTCGCGGAATTTCATGATCCGTTCGAAGGCCCCGCCGCCCACGGACATCAGCCCTCGCTTCTGCTCCAGCCCGAAAATGTCGAGCAGATTCAGGCGATCATGAAGATGGCGACCGAATTGGGCGTGCACCTGTGGACATCCTCTATGGGGCGCAATTTCGGTTATGGCGGCTCGGCCCCGGTGGTGAACGGCGGCGTGGTCCTCAACCTGCGGCGGATGAACCGCATTCTCGACATTGACGCGAAGCAGGGATTTGCCCTGCTCGAACCGGGCGTCACCTTCCACCAGCTTTACGAAGCGCTGCGCAAGGATGATATTCCGCTGATGATGTCGGTGCCCGATCTGGGCTGGGGCAGCATGATCGGCAATTCGCTTGAACATGGCTATGGCTATAATGTGATGGGCGACCACGCTTCCGCCGTCTGCGGCCTGGAGGTGGTGCTGGCCAATGGCGAACTGCTGCGCACGGGGCAAGGCGGCATCAGCAACAGCCCGCTCTGGTCCTGCCATCGCCGCGGTTTCGGGCCGGCGCTGGACGATCTTTTCAAACAATCCAATTTCGGCGTGGTGACAAAGGCGGCGGTCTGGCTGATGCCGCGCCCCGAAATCTTCTCGACCGGAACGATCCTGTGCCATGGCGATAACGACATCGTGCCGATGATCGATGACCTGCTGCGCCCGCTCCTTCAGGAAGGCGTGTTGCAAGGCATTCCGATGATCGTCGGAACCCCTGAAAAGGGCGAAAATGAAGAGACGGGCACCGGCAACTACACGATGAGCAATTTGCGGAAAGTGCTGCGCCCCGGCCGCTGGAATGCACGCATCGGCCTTTACGGGCGCAGCAATATGGTCGCCGCGCGGCGGGCGATCCTCGAACAGGCGGTCGCGACGATCCCGGGCGCAGAGCTGGAACTGCGCACCTATTCCGGCGATGTCGCGCCGGAAGATGTGGAACCGCGCGATCTCATCTCCTCCGGCATCCCCAATATGGTGCTGATCGAACGGCTGAAGCAGACATTCGGCGAAACGCTGGGCCATATGGACTTTTCGCCGGTGCTGCCCTGCACCGGTGCGGCCGCGCAACGCGCGGAAACGCTGGTGCGTGGCATACTCGACAAATATGGACTTGTCGGGCCGTTCGGCATGTTGCTTACCCCACGCAGCATGATCAGCGCCAACATGATCCTGTTCGATGCATCGGATGCAACGCAGGTCGAAACGGTTCGTACCGCAGTCCGCGAAATGTACGACCGGACGGCCGAATGGGGCTGCGCGCCCTATCGCGCCCATGTCGCACTGGTCGAACAGGCGGCATCGAAGTTCGATTTCAACAATCATGTGCTTGCGCGGACCTATTCGCGGCTCAAGGACGCTCTCGATCCGGCCGGGATATTGTCTCCGGGCAATCACGGCATCTGGCCATCAGCCCATTCCCCCTACAAGGGATAAACGCGGGGCTGTTGCTGACATATCCTCATGCCGGGGCGCCGTCCGACGCCCCGGCATGAGGAGCGCAGACATAAAGTTCAGCCTGCCAGCGACACCCCGACCAGCGCACCGGCGCCATAGGTCACACCAGCCGCCGCCAGACCGATGACGAGCTGACGCGCCGCGGAAAGGATCATCGGCCGCCCGGTGAACAGGCTGGTCCCCGCCCCGATCAGCGCCAGACCGATACCGCTGCCCACGAGGCTCGCGATCAGTGCAACCTTGCCGGACAGGAAGAAGAAGGGCGCGACCGGGATGATCGCCCCGACGGCAAAGAGTAGAAACGAACTGATCGCCGCACCCCATGCCGACCCGCCCAGTTCATCCGGATCGATGCCGAGTTCCTCGCGCGCCAGCGTATCGAGCGCGGTATCCTTGTTGCTGAGCAACCGATCGGCCAGCGCTCGCGCCTGCGCCTCGTCAATCCCCTTCGCCTGATAGATAAGGACCAGTTCCTCACGCTCTTCGTCAGGCACCTCGCGCAATTCTTCCGCTTCGGTCGCGATCTGGCTCTGGTAAAGTTCCCGCGAGCTGGTGACCGAGAGCCATTCCCCCATCGCCATGGAGCAGGCCCCGGCAATCAGCCCGGCGAGCCCCGTCAGCAACAGCGTGCGCCCATCCGCAACCGCGCCGGCGACCCCCATGACAAGGCTCATATTGGAAACAAGGCCATCATTGGCGCCCAGCACCGCCGCCCGCAGGCTGTTGCCGCCGCCGCGATGACGCCCCTCGATCAAGGCCAGCGTGGGCCCAGGCAACCCGCTTTGCCCGGCAACCGCCTGCATCAGCCGTGCATGGGACCGCTCATCGACCGGCAATC
Source organism: Sphingomonadales bacterium (assembly GCA_006226685.1). Taxonomy (GTDB): domain Bacteria; phylum Pseudomonadota; class Alphaproteobacteria; order Sphingomonadales; family Sphingomonadaceae; genus Sphingobium. The sequence goes on along the minus strand of SBGG01000059.1, from coordinate 38,232 downwards.
CGGCCTGGCGGGCCTCGGGCTGATTGTCATAGGCGGCACTGTCACGCACTTCACCAGCGGCGATGGCGGGCAATACGAAGGCAGGGCCGAAACGCCGGGCCAGCCAGCCGAGAATGCGCGCGCGCACCGATGGTGCCGGTGAGAATCCGCCGCTCGCCTTGTTCATGCGGCTGCGCCAGAAATCGCCATGGGCCCGCTCCACCGCAGCGAGGCGGCGGAACACTTCTGACAATTTCGGATCGCTCTCGCTGTCGGCCAGCGCGGCATAAACGGCAGCGCCGTCCACCTCCCCCTGAAGGTTGGAACGATAACGGCGCTGGGCCTCCGCATCCTTCTTCACCGCCATAACCTCGCCCCCTTGTTCCTCATCATTCCTCGAAATCGACCATCGCGATCAGGCCGCCGCCCTCAGCATTGGCCAGCGCGACCGATCCGCCGAACGTCATCGCCAGCGTGCGGGCAATGGTAAGGCCGATACCGGTACCGGGCCGTCCGCCCGGCTGCCCCGCTTCACCACGGGTGAACGGTTCGAACATTTCATCAAGGTCCTTCTCGTCGATCCCCGGGCCATGATCCCGAACCGATATGGTGATGCGCCCATTGCCGCGCGTACAGCTAATTTCCGCACTGCCGCCATATTTTACCGCATTATCGACCAGATTCCCCACACAACGCGTCAGCGCATTGGGCTTCACCCGCGCCACACCGCCGCAACCGGAGAGGAATTGCACAGGCTGCCCGACATCCTCTGCATCCTCGGCCATGCTGGTGAGAAGGGAATCGATGTCGATGACGGCCCAATCCTCCCGGACTTCGACCGAACCGGCAAGATCCAGCCCTTCGCGCACCAGATTCTGCATCGCGCGATGATCCTCCAGCAGGCGCTCGCGCAATTCCTTGTCCTTCACCTGCTCCAGCCGCAGGCGCAGACGGGTAAGGGGCGTCTGCAGATCATGACTGATCGCGGCCAGCAACTGGGTCCGCTCCCGAAAGCCCGCCCGTACCCGCTCCTGCATCAGGTTGAAGGTGGACAGCGCAGCACGCACCTCGTCCGGCCCTTCCTCGGGTATGGCCCGGGGGTCATGCGACAGGGTAAAATCCGCCGCCGCCTTTTCCAGACGGCGCAACGGCTTTGCGATCTGGCGCGAAACGATGATCGACAACACCGCGCTCAACGCGATGATGGGCAGCAGGTCGATCAGATTGAATGTCGCATCGGTGGGCATGGAGAGCCGGGGCAGGCCAAGGGCGATCGCGCGCCGCTGCCCCCCCGGATCGGTAAAGCGGACGATCCAGCAATCGGGTGGCGGCAAATCGGCGATGCCCGCCGCTGCGGGACCAAGCGGCCCGCGTTTCCGTTTAAAGCAGAGGCCGCTCGGCACCTGCCCGACTTCCGGCAGGGAGCCCGGCCCCAGTCGCTCCGCCAGTTCCTGGGCCAGACCCGCTTCAGGACGGTTGATGCCGACTCCGAGCGGCGCCAGCGTCGCGCCGAAAATCAGCCTTCGCCGCAACATTTCCTCGGTTCCACCCGGGTCCTGTCGCAGCCGTTCCGCCACATCGACGGCGCTGGCGATGACTCGTTCGGCCCTGATATGGTCGAAATCGGCCCGTCGCATCATATTGGCGATGAACAGCGATATGATGGCGCTTGCCGCAATGCCTGCTGCCAGCAGGACGAAAATCCGTCCGGCCATCGACCCCGGAACGACATAATAGCGATAGCGGCGAAAAATATCACTCATAGGCAACCGGGCTTGCCAGCACATAGCCTTCGCTGCGGACCGTCAGGATCAGCGCATCCCCTCCCTCGATCGCCGCCAGCTTCTGCCGAAGCCGGCTGACCTGCAGATCGATCGACCGGTCGAAGGCCACGGTGGCGCGCCTTTCCGGCAATAGCTCCTCGCGTGACAGCACCTTGTTCGGCTCATCGATAAACCGGCCGAGCAGGCGGAACTCAGCCGCCGACAGCATCACCAGACTGTCATCCGGGGCGATCAGCCGCCGCTGAAAAAGATCCAGCCGCCACGGGCCGAAACGCGCCAGCCTGCGCTGACCGGACACGGCCTTGCCCTGCCCTTCCCCGCGCGAACGCTTCAGCAAATTGCGCACGCGAGCCAGCAATTCGCGCGGCTCAAACGGCTTGGTGAGATAATCGTCGGCGCCCAGTTCCAGCCCCAGCACGCGATCGATCGCGGTCCCGCGCGCCGTCACCATGATGATCGGCGTTTCCATGCCCTCGCTCCGCATGTCCCGGCATAACGACAGGCCATCCCCGTCGGGCAGGTTGAGATCCAGAATGATGAGGTCGATTTTTTCCCGCGCATATATGTCGCGGAGCGCGGCAACGCCGGAAGCAGCGAGAAGATGGTAATTTTCCCGCGCGAACTGACTGACGATCAGGTCGCGTATATCCTCATCATCCTCGACGACCACGATCGTTGGCGGGTGTATCGCTGATGCGTCATCCATATCGACCGACTAACCCGAATATCATGCCAAGTCTGCGCCTTTCCCCAGAGGGATACCCATTGATACAAAAGGATACGAAATATTGGGGGAAGTTCCACTAAGGACTCCATCGAAAATATAGAAAGGTCAGACGATCGGCAGGCCGTTATGACACCGCGATGCCAACCGGTGCCAGGGCTCTTCCGCCGAACGGACGCCGAACGACAAATGGAGTTCCCCCAATGCGCCGCCTCCACGCACGATCATGACCTTTTCATCGTCCCGCTCTTCGTTCGGCGATAAGTTTCTCCCGGTCGTCCGGAACCCCCTGTGCGGGTCACTACGTCATCCGTCCCAGTGCCATGCCTTTTCTCCTGCTCTAAGGACCGCAGTCCCATGATATCGCGCGCCCTTCCCATGTCTTCTCGCTTCCGGCAGGCAGCGTTTCTGACCCTCCTTCTTCCCGGCTGTCTGGCACTGGCCGGCTGTGGAGAGAAAGAGGCCCCGGCCAAGGGACCGGCTGAGGTCGGCATCGTCACCTTGCAGGCCGCCCCCGTGACCGTCTCGACCGAGCTGCCCGGACGAACCACCTCCACCATGATGTCGGAAGTGCGGCCTCAGGTTTCGGGCATTCTTGAAAAGCGGCTGTTCACCGAAGGCGCCTATGTCCGCGCAGGGCAGCAACTCTACCAGATAGACCCGCGCCTCTATCGTGCCGCCCGCGATCAGGCGAAGGCAGCGCTGAGCAGCGCGCTCGCGACCCTTGCCGCCGCCAGAGCGAAGGCCGAACGCTATCGCTCGCTCGCCGACAGCGACGCCGTCAGCCATCAGGATCGGGACGATGTCATCGCCGCCGCCCGTCAGGCCGAAGCCTCGGTGGAACAGGCGCGCGCCAATCTCCAGACCGCCGAAGTCAATCTGGCCTTCACCCGCGTCTATGCGCCGATCGACGGAAAAATCGGCCGCTCGCTGGTCACGCCGGGGGCTCTGGTGACCGCGAACCAGACCAGCGCGCTGGCAACCATCCAGCAGCTTGACCCGATCTTCGTCGACATCACCCAGTCGAGCACCAAGCTGCTTGAACTGCGCCGGGCGCTTGCTTCGGGCAAGGTTCTGCCCGCCAGCGCCACCATCCGGCTGAAGCTTGAGGACGGCACCGATTATCCGCAAAGCGGCGTAATCCAGTTTTCCGAACCGATCGTCGACCCGGAAAGCGGCACGGTGACGCTGCGCGCCCGCTTCCCCAATCCGGAAGGGACATTGCTGCCCGGCATGTTCGTCCGCGTCGTCGCGCCGCAATCGGTGGTGCCCAACGCGCTGCTGGTTCCGCAGCAGGGGGTGGAACGCGATGTGAAAGGCAATGCGACCGCGCTTATCGTCTCTCGCGACAACAAGGTGGAAAAACGCACCTTCACCGCCGACCGGGCGATCGGAGACAAATGGCTGGTCATGACCGGCATGAAAGCCGGCGATCGCCTGATCGTCGAAGGGACCGACAAGGTGGCCGTGGGCGACACGGTGAAACCGGTTCCGGTTTCGAACGGCAAATAACGCGCCATGCTCAGCCGCTTCTTCATCGACCGCCCGATCTTCGCATGGGTCATTGCAATCTGTGTGATGCTCGCCGGCATCGGCGCGATCTTCAGCCTGCCCATCGCGCAATATCCCAATATCGCGCCTCCGTCCGTGCGGATCAGCACCACCTATCCCGGAGCCTCGGCGGAAACCGTGGAAGCCAGCGTCACGCAGGTGCTGGAACAACAGCTCACCGGCCTTGACGGCCTGCTTTACTTTTCTTCCACGTCCAATTCGAACGGCGGCTCCAGCATCACCGTTACCTTCAACAAGGGAACGGACCCGGATACCGCACAGGTGCAGACCCAGAACCGGGTGCAGCAGGCGCTGCGCCGCCTGCCCAATGCGGTGCAGCAACAGGGGCTGGTCGTCTCCAAGACCCAGGACGACTTCCTGATGATCGTGGCGATCATCGACAAGACCGGCAAGGCCGAACGCACCGATATTTCCGATTATATCGTCAACCATTTTCAGGATCCGATCTCGCGTCTGGAAGGGGTCGGGTCGACCCGCGTTTTCGGTTCCCAATATGCGATGCGGGTCTGGCTGGACCCTTATAAACTCGCTGCGGTCAAGTTGATGCCGTCCGATGTCGAATCCGCCATCCGGGCGCAAAATGTCGAGGTATCGGCGGGACAGATCGGCCAGAATCCTTCACCGGACAATCAGCAGATCAACGCCACGGTGACGGCGCGGTCGCGCCTCGAAACGCCCGAACAATTCCGTTCCATCATACTCAAAACGCAGACGGACGGATCGGTCGTCCACCTTTCCGATGTCGCCCGCGTCGAAATGGGCGCCGAAAATTACAATGTCACCGCTTTCGTCAACGGCCAGACGGCATCGGGCATGGCAATCATGATGGCCCCCGGCGCGGATGCCCTCAAAACCTCGGATCTGGTCAAGGCCAAGGCGATGGAATTGTCCCGCGACCTGCCCGACGGATTTGAGGTGCTGTTCTTCCGCGACACCACACCTTTCATCAAATTGTCGGTGGAGGAAGTGGTCAAGACCCTGCTTGAGGCGGTCATTCTCGTCATCATCGTCATGTTCGTGTTCCTGCAAAGCTGGCGCGCGACCCTGATCCCGGCGATTGCCGTTCCGGTCGTGCTGCTCGGCACCTTCGGCGTACTCGCCGTGCTCGGCTATTCGATCAATACATTGACATTGTTCGGCATGGTGCTCTCCATCGGCCTGCTGGTCGACGACGCCATCGTCGTGGTCGAAAATGTCGAACGCATCATGGAGGAAGAAGGGCTCTCCCCCCATGACGCCACCGCCAAATCGATGGGAGAGATCAACAGCGCGCTGATCGGCATCGGCATCGTCCTGTCCGCAGTGATGCTTCCCATGGCGTTTTTCGGCGGATCGACCGGCGTTATCTATCGCCAGTTCTCGGTTACCATCATCTCTTCGATGCTGCTTTCCGTGCTGGTCGCCCTGATCCTCTCCCCTGCCCTGTGCGCAACGCTGCTGCGCCCAAGGTCCACCAATGCTCATGAAGGCACCGGGCCGCTCGCCCGCTTCAACCGCTGGTTCGACCGGCTCAGTGAGGGATATTCCCGGCGCGTCGGTCAGGTACTCGGGCGCCGTCGGATCTATTGGGGCAGCTTCGCCATCCTGCTCGTGCTTCTCTGGGGGCTGTTCGTGCGCCTGCCGACCAGTTTCGTACCGACCGAGGATCAGGGGCAGGTGCTGATGCAATATAATCTGCCGCCCGGCGCAACTTCCAGTCGCACCCAGGCGGTGGCCGAGCGCGCTCAGAATTATTTCCTGAACGACGAACGGGACAATGTCGATTTCGTGATGTCGATCATCGGCACCGGCTTTGCCGGGCAAGGGCAAAATGCCGGACAGGCCTTTGTCACCCTCATCCCATGGGATGAGCGCAAAGGAAGCAAGAACGCCGCACCCGCCATTGCCCAACGTGCGATGAAGGAACTCTCTGCGATCCGCGACGCCCGTATCTTCGCGCTGACACCCGCATCCATTCAGGGGCTGGGTCAGTCCAACGGCTTTTCCTTCCAGTTGCTCAACAGCAGCGGATTGAGCCGTGAACGCTTTCTGGAACTGCGTAACCAGTTTCTTGCCGCCGCCCGCAAAGATCCGAATCTGGCCGCCGTCCGTTCCGGTACGCTTGAAGACATGCCCCAGCTCAAGGTCGATATCGATTCGGTGAAACTCGCCGTCCTCGGCCTGACCCAGAGTGACGTCGACGATGTGTTGAGTTCCGCCTGGGGCACCACCTATGTCAATGATTTCATCGACCGGGGCCGCGTGAAGCGCGTCTATCTTCAGGCCGACGCACCGTTTCGGGCGCTGCCTGCGGATCTCGACAACTGGCAGGTACGTAACCGCAATACCGGAGAAATGGTGCCTTTCTCGGCTTTCGCCAAGACCCGCTGGGTGTTGGGACCCAGCACCGTTTCCCGCTTCAACGGCCTGCCTTCCTATGAAATTCAGGGACAGGCCGCCCCCGGAGTGAGTTCCGGCGAGGCAATGGACAGCCTGGTCGCGCTGCAAGGGCAGCTGCCTGCGGGCACCAGCTATGCTTGGAGTGGCCTGTCCTTTCAGGAACAGCTAAGCGGCGGGCAGGCCCCGATACTTTACGGACTGTCAGTTCTCGTCGTCTTCCTGTGTCTGGCCGCGCTCTATGAAAGCTGGTCCATTCCGTTCGCGGTAATGCTGGTTATCCCGGTCGGCCTGTTCGGCGCCGTCGTCGCGGTGACGCTGCGTGGTCTCGACAATAATATCTTCTTTCAGGTCGGCCTGCTCACCACCATGGGGCTTGCCGCGAAGAACGCGATCCTGATCGTCGAGTTCGCGGATCAGGCCCGGCGACGCGGGGCGGATATATTCCACGCCGCGATGGAGGCATCCAAGCTGCGCTTCCGGCCGATTTTGATGACTTCGCTCGCCTTCATCGCCGGTGCCATACCGCTTGCCATCGCCACCGGCGCGGGCGCCCAGTCGCGCATCGCCATCGGCACGGCGGTGGTCGGCGGCATGATCGCGGCGACGGTGCTCGCCATCTTCTTTGTCCCGCTGTTCTTCGTGACGATCAACCGGCTATTCGGGAAAGAACCCCCGGCCTCCGTTTCGGGCACTGAAGGAGCGGAAGCATGAAACGGCTCCTTGCAGCGGCTCCGCTCATGTCGCTCGCCGCCTGCAACATGGCCCCGGCCAATATACGGCCCGAGCCGCCGATACCGGCGCAATGGCCGCAGGGCCCGGCCTATGCCGCGACACCACCGGACAACACCATCCCCGCCGGCCTGCCCTGGCAGGATTTCATCAGCGACGCCCGCCTCACTACGCTGATCGACCGCGCGCTGACCGCCAATCGCGACCTGCGCGCGACGATGGCCAGCGTGCTGGCCGCCCGCGCCCGCTACCGCTCGACCCGTTCGGCGCAATTGCCGACGATCAATGCGACCGGCGCAACCACCATCACCCGCAGTGACGGCAGCACATCGGAAAACTACGTTGCCGAACTGGGCATCAGCGCTTTCGAGATCGATCTGTTCGGCCGGGTTCGCAACGAATCCCGGTCCGCACTCGAAAGCTGGCTGGCGACGCGCGAAGGGGCACGATCGGCGCAGATAAGCCTCGTCGCGGAAACGGCCACCGCCTATGCGACGCTCGCCGCAGATCAGCAGTTGCGGGCGCTGGCCGAGCGGACGGCCGAAAGCGCGCAACGATCGCTGGAACTGACGCAAACCCTGCACAAGGCCGGCCTCGTCAGCGGCCTTGACATGCGGCAGGCCGAGACCGTGCTGCAACGGGCTCGATCCGACGTCGCATCCACCACCACCCAGGTCGCGCAGGACCGCAACGCACTGGAACTGCTGAGCGGCGGTCCGGTCGAGGATGCCTTACTGCCGCAATCGCTCGATGCGCTTGCGACGCATATCGGCAAAGTTCCGGCGGGCCTCTCTTCCTCGGTACTGCTCAACCGCCCGGACGTGCAGCAAGCCGAGCACCAGCTCAGGGCCGCCAATGCCGACCTCGGCGCCGCGCGCGCCGCGCTCTTTCCGACGATCAGCCTGACGGCAGCCCTTGGCGTCGCCAGTTCCGCCCTCTCTTCGCTGTTCACCAACGACCAGTTCGAGGCATCGGCAACCCCTTCGGCCCGCTACGCGATCTTCGGCGGCGGCAAAGGGGCGAATGTCGATTATGCGAAAGCCGAGCGCGAACGCATGATCGCCCAATATGAAGGCGCGATCCAGACCGCCTTTCAAGAAGTGGCCGACGCGCTGGCGCGGGCGGGAACCATCGACGATCAGCAGGCGGCACAACGCTCGCTCGTCGTCGCCAGCCGGAAATATCATGACCTTGCCGACCGGCGATATCGCGGCGGTATCGATGACTATCAGACCGCCCTCGACGCCCAGCGCACCCTATATTCGGCGGAGAAAACCGCGATCGCCACCGATCTTGCCGCGATAACCAACCGCATCACCCTCTATCGGGTTATCGGCGCAGATTTCTCGGGAAGCTGAAGCATCTTCCCGTTCGGATACAAAAAGGCGGGAGACGGCACGACGCCCTCTCCCGCCTTTCTTTTCACTCGGCTATCCGGCGCCTATTCGGCGGCCATGTCGAGCGCATGCTCGAGATCAGCGAGAATATCGTCAATATGTTCCAGACCGATTGAGAGGCGGACATAGCCTTCCGACACACCGGTGGCGAGCTGCTCCTCGGGCGAAAGCTGCGAATGGGTGGTCGAGGCCGGATGAATGGCGAGACTACGCGCATCGCCGATATTGGCGACATGATAGAAAAGCTGCAGCGCATTGATAAAGCGTTCGCCCGCCACGCGGCCGCCCTTCAGTTCGAAACCAAGAAGGCCGCCAAAGCCGCCGGTCAGCACCTTTTCCGCACGGGTGCGTTCCGCCCCGATCTGGAGCGAAGGATGGATCACCCGCGTCACATCGGCCCGGGCGGACAGGAACTGAACGACCTGTTCCGCATTGGCGCAATGCCGCGGCATACGCAGCGGCAGCGTTTCCATCCCCTGCAATATCTGGAATGCGTTGAACGGCGACAGCGCCGCGCCCAGATCCCGCAACAATATGGTACGTGCCCGCAATATATAAGCGATCGGCCCGAGCGGCTTGGCCGCCTCCGTCCAGACCGCGCCATGATAGCTCGCATCGGGGGTGTTGAGCGTCGGATGACGTTCCGGGAAGGTGGTCCAGTCGAAATTGCCGCCATCGACAATCAGGCCACCGATCGACGTACCATGCCCGCCAATATATTTGGTCGCCGAATAGACGATGATCGCCGCGCCCTGATCGAACGGCCGTGCGATCAGCGGCGCCGCAGTATTGTCGACGATCAGCGGGATGCCGATCTTACGCCCCGCCGCCGCGATCTCAGCCATCGGGCAGACTACGAGCTTCGGATTGGGCAGGGTTTCGACATACCAGGCACGGGTGCGATCATCGCTGGCCCGCACAAAGGCATCCGGATCGGACGGATCGACGAAACGCGTCTCGATCCCCATGTCCCGCAGCGTATTGGCGAACAGATTATAAGTGCCACCGTAAAGATCGGTCCCGCTGACGATATTGTCGCCCGCGCGCGCCAGATTCTGTACTGCATAGGCCGATGCCGCCTGCCCCGATGCGACGGCAAGTGCCGCCGCGCCGCCCTCAATGGCGGTGATCCGGTCTTCCAGTATCGCGGTGGTCGGGTTGCCGAGCCGGGTATAGATATTGCCCAGTTCCTGCAATGCGAACAGACGCGCCGCATGACCGGCATCCTGAAACTGATAGGAGGTGGTCTGAAAGATCGGCGGCGCCACCGATCCGGTCGCCGGGTCCGCGCGCCATCCGGCGTGCAGGGCGAGCGTTTCGGGATGAAGCTTGCGGTCGCTGGTCATGATCTGGGTTCTCCTTATTTCTCTATCGGGGCCAGGCGTCGCAACCGGCGCCCCTGCCCCGCATATTCTAAGTTCAGGGGCGCACCATCGGTGCGGCGGCAGGCTCGGCGGCGCCCGGCCCGGCCTCGGTCGGCGCAGCTTTGGGAGGCAATGAACGTCGGGCCGACAAAATGATCACCGGTGCGGCCAGCATCTGCCCCTTCATCCCTTCCTTTTCCCCCAGCGTCGGGGAAATCGGGGATCGCATGATTTTCAACACCACATCCATCCCCTCGACAACCTTGCCGAAGGCGGCGAAACCCAGATTATCGCCCGGCTGATCCGGGTGGGCATCAAGGCTCGACATGTTCCCGACGGTAATGAAGAAATCGGTGCGCGCCGATCCCGGCTCCGCGCGCGCCATCGATATGGTACCCGTCCGATGCACCAGACCCGTCTGGCTGGTGGGCTCATGCGGAATCGTCGGCGGCAGCTTCTGCCCCGGCTTCAACGGCGCAATCCCACCCTGTATCAGGCCGAAATCCTCCGCCATATTGAGGGCGCGATAGAAATTCCCGCCATCATAACGCTTGCCGTCGACATTTTTGAGGAAAGCACTGACAGTCTGCGGCGCACGTTCCTCTTCCAGTTCGAGCACGATCGGTCCGTCGCTGGTCTGAAGCCTCACGAAAATAGTCGCCGGTCTGGGTTCAGCGGTCTGCGCGACTGCCTGCGCCGTCTCTGGTAAAGAGGACGCCGCCTCCTGCCCCATTACCGTGACCGGGAACGCCGCCGCCATCGTCAGCGCGATAAGAAAATGCCGCATCCTTCCCATCCGTCCCGTCAATCCTGCCGTTGTTCCTGCTCAATGGCAGGCCGCCGCGAGGCGATAAAAATCTCCCACACTGCGATGAACAGGGCGGCGATCACCGGACCGACGATGAAACCCGACAGGCCAAACAACTCCAGCCCGCCCAGCGTCGATATCAGCACCACATAGTCTGGCATGCGCGTATCGCGGCCGACCAGTATCGGGCGCAGTACATTGTCCACCATGCCGATGATGAACAGGCCGCAAAAGACCAATATGCTGCCCTTCACTATCGCTCCGGTAGCGAACAGATAAATGGCAACCGGCACCCAGACGAGCCCGGTACCGACAGCCGGCAGCAGCGAGAAAAAGGCCATCGACACGCCCCAAAGCAACGCGCCACCGATACCGAGCCCCCAAAAAATCAGGCCGCCGAGCCCGCCCTGAGCGATCGCCACGATCATATTGCCTTTGATGGTGGCGCGAACCACGGCAATGAACTTCTGCGCCAGTGCCCGCCGCTGACCGAGATGAAGGGGCACCGCGTTCACCACCAGCGCAGAGAGCGCGGGGCCATCCCGTAACAGGAAGAAAGTGAGGTACAGCATCACGCCGAGCGATGCGAAGAAGGACAAGGCCCGCTGCCCTATATTGAGGGCCTGTGACGCCAATGTTTCGAAACTGGCCGAAAGGCCGGATCCGATCCGATCCCGCACCGCCTCTATATTGGTGAGTCCCAGCCGATTAAGCTGTTCGCTCGCCCAGTCCGGCAAGGCGTCCTGAACCTGAAGGAAATAGCTGGCGATATTGATCCGGCCCGACTGAATACCGTCATAAAGCGCACCCGCTTCCTGCAACAGCAGTCCGCCCAATATGATCATCGGCACGATGACGATGGCAATCAGGGTCAGCAATGTCAGCGCGGCCATCGTGTTCGGCCGCGTGGGCATCCACGCCACCAGCCAGCGCTGCATGGGAGCGAACAGGATCGCCGCCACCACGGCCCAGATGATCGCATTGAAAAAAGTCAGGCAAAGCCAAAGGAACGCGGCCGTCGCCGCGACGACCAGCGTCAGGAAAACCCTATCCTCAAGACGACGCCCCATCACGACGGCGCGTCAGAGCTTGGGGCCGATACGGCGATAGGCACCATCGAGATAGATGAGCGGGTCGACTTCCCCCGCAAGCTGTATCGTCTGCACATCACCGATGAAAATATCGTGAGAGCCATAGGAAATGCGCTGCCGCTGGTGACAGCGTATCACCGCCTGCGCATCAGCAAGGAAGGGAATGCCGTTCTCGTCATTCGTCCAGTTACCGACGGCGAAACGATCTTCGCCCCGCGCCCCGCCGCCACAACAATGGGCGACGTCATTCTGCTCCACGGACAATATGTTGAGCGAGAAATTCGCGCCGCCTTCCAATATCTTGTGCGATGAAACCGACCGGTTGACGCAGATCAGCATCGAGGGGGGATCCATGCTCAGCGGCGTGACCGCAGTGGCCGCCATCGCGTAACGCTGCCCCTCATCATCAACGGTCGTGATGATGGTAACCGACTGGGCGAAACCGCGCATCGCAGTTTTGAGCGCGGTTGCAAGGTCCATATCCATCATGTTCGCCTGTTCTGCCACTTCATTACCCTCTTAATCTCCTGAACTGTGACTGATGATGAAGCGCGCTGCCGCAGTCAATGGCGATCATCGCAGATCGGCATCGATCGGGCCGAAAACAAATAAAAAACGGAGGCACCGATATCGGCACCTCCGTCTTGAATTCCATTTGCGGAAGAAGGGAGAACGAAACCGCTCCCCTCCACCCGCAGAGGGACAGGCGACTATCAGAAGTCCATGCCGCCCATGCCGCCCATGCCACCCATGCCGCCGGGCATCGCCGGCATGGCCGACTTATCCTCGGGCAGTTCGGCAATGCTCGCTTCGGTGGTGATGAGCAGACCGGCAACCGAAGCGGCGTCCTGCAGCGCGGTACGCACAACCTTGGTCGGATCGATCACGCCCGACTGAACCAGATTTTCATACTGGTCGGTCGCGGCGTTAAAGCCTTTGCTCTCATCATTTTCGCGCAGCAGGTTGCCGGCAACGACAGCGCCGTCAAAACCGGCGTTCTGAGCGATCTGACGCAGCGGAGCCTCGATCGCCTTGCGGACGATGTCGATACCGCGGGTCTGATCGTCATTCTCGCCCTTCAGGCCGTCCAGAGTCTTGGTGGCATAAAGGAGCGCGGTACCGCCACCGGGGACGATGCCTTCCTCAACCGCGGCGCGGGTCGCATGCAGCGCGTCATCGACGCGATCCTTGCGTTCCTTCACCTCAACCTCGGTCGAACCGCCGACCTTGATGACCGCAACGCCGCCAGCGAGCTTCGCAAGACGCTCCTGCAGCTTTTCCTTGTCATAATCGCTGGTGGTGATTTCGATCTGCTTGCGGATCGCCTCGACGCGGCCCTTGATCGCTTCAGCATCACCGGCGCCATCGACGATGGTGGTGTTGTCCTTGTCGATGGTGACGCGCTTGGCGGTGCCGAGCATACCGACGGTGACATTCTCAAGCTTGATGCCGAGATCTTCGGAGATCATCTCGCCCTTGGTCAGGATCGCGATGTCTTCCAGCATCGCCTTGCGGCGATCGCCGAAGCCCGGAGCCTTGACCGCGGCAACCTTCAGGCCGCCACGCAGCTTGTTGACGACGAGGGTCGCCAGCGCTTCGCCTTCAATGTCTTCCGCGATGATGAGCAGCGGACGACCCGACTGCACAACCGCTTCGAGGATCGGCAGCATCGACTGAAGGTTCGACAGCTTCTTTTCGTGGATGAGGATATACGGGTCGGCGAGTTCGACCTGCATCTTTTCCGGGTTGGTGATGAAATAGGGGCTGAGATAGCCACGGTCGAACTGCATGCCTTCAACGACATCGAGTTCGAACTCGAGGCCCTTGGCTTCCTCGACGGTGATCACGCCTTCCTTGCCGACCTTTTCCATCGCCTCGGCGATCTTCTCGCCGACTTCCTTGTCGCCATTGGCCGAGATGATACCGACCTGCGCGACTTCATTCGAACCGGAAACCGGCTTGGAACGGGCCTTGAGGTCCGCAACGACCTTGGTAACCGCGAGGTCGATGCCGCGCTTCAGGTCCATCGGGTTCATGCCGGCCGAAACCGACTTCATGCCCTCGCGAACGATCGCCTGAGCGAGAACGGTCGCGGTGGTGGTGCCGTCACCGGCAGCGTCATTGGCCTTGCTGGCGACTTCGCGCAGCATCTGGGCGCCCATATTCTCGAACTTGTCCTTCAGTTCGATTTCCTTGGCGACCGAAACGCCGTCCTTGGTGATGCGGGGGGCGCCGAAGCTCTTGTCGATGACGACATTGCGGCCCTTCGGACCCAGCGTGACCTTCACCGCGTCGGCAAGGATATCAACGCCGCGCAGAATGCGCTCACGGGCGTCGCGGGAAAATTTAACGTCTTTTGCAGCCATGGTGTTTCCCTCTGCTTTCTATTCGTTCGATCTGGTTGAAATGGTTCGGACGAGTCCGTTCAGGCGACAATGCCCAGAATGTCCGATTCCTTCATGATGAGGAGGTCCTCACCGTCGACCTTCACCTCGGTGCCCGACCATTTGCCGAACAGGATGCGGTCGCCTGCCTTCACGTCCAGCGGAGTCACCTTGCCATCCTCGCTCTTCGCGCCGGTGCCGACGGCGACGACTTCGCCTTCCTGCGGCTTTTCCTTGGCGCTGTCGGGGATGATGATGCCACCGGCGGTCTTTTCCTCGGCCTCTACGCGGCGAACGAGGACACGATCATGCAAAGGACGAAATCCCATAAATGTGCCTTCCTCTTTTAATGGGAGAATCTCCTCCTGCCTCACCCTTTCCGCCCATGGGCAGAAAAGACTTTCGGGCAGCGAATAATCCCCCAACAAACATCCTTGGCACTCCCAACCGGAGAGTGCCAGCGGAGTGCATATGGGTGGCAGGGAAGAAGGATCAAGAGTTGATGCAAAGAAAATTCACGCGAACCGACAGGCCGCTCTTTCCTGATGACGAACCGTGTCGCGGCCACCATCCCACGCTTTCCGATTCCGGACCTGCGCGACTCCCCTCTTGCCGGAAAAGGCCGGGAAGGCTAGCCCTCGGCTTTCACTATTGTTTCCGGCAAGGAGCCGCCCATGGTATTTCTGAAAGCGATCTGGCGTTTCATCATGGGCGTGAAGGACGTGCTGGTCCTGTGTTTCCTGCTGCTTTTCTTCGGCGGCCTCTATGCCGCGCTTAGCTTTTCCAGCGGGGAAAGGCCGGTCAAGGCGCATCAGGGGGCATTGCTGGTCGATCTGAATGGCTTTGTCGTCGAACAGCCGCAACAGGCAGATCCCGTGTCCGCCCTGCTCGGCAGCGAAGCTCCGGTGCGCCAATATCGGCTACGCGATATCGTCGTCGCGCTGGAGGCGGCGCGCACCGATCCCAATGTGAAGGCGATCGTGCTGAACCTCAACGGCTTCATGGGCGGCGGACAGGTCGCCATCACCCGCATCGGCAAGGCCCTCGACGCCCTGCGCGCGGCGAAGAAGCCGGTCCTTGCCTATGCCACCGCCTATGAAGATGACGGCTATCAGCTCGCCGCCCATGCCGGGGAAATATGGCTCAACCCGCTGGGAGGCGTCGCGCTGACCGGTCCGGGGGGATCCCAGCTCTATTATAAGGGCCTGCTCGACAAGCTTGGCGTCACCGCCCATATTTTCCGCGTCGGCACCTATAAAAGCGCTGTCGAGCCGCTGATGCGCAGCGACCAGTCGCCGGAAGCCAAGGCCGCGGCACAGGCCCTTGCCGACCATCTCTGGCAGAACTGGAAGGCAGATGTCGGTCGCGCCCGCCCCAAGGCAAAGATCGAGGGATATAGCGCCAATCCGCTGTCGGTGATCGAGGCTGCGAAGGGAGATCTTCCCAACGCCGCGCTGACCGCCGGGCTGGTCGACAAGCTGGGCGACGATCGCGCCTTTGCCGACCGCGTCGCCGGGATTGCCGGGGAAGGCAAGGATGGCGATGGCCTCTCCTTCGCCGCCATCGACCTGCACGATTATGTCCGCGCAAAGCGCCCCGCCAATGACGGCCAGATCGGTGTCCTGACCGTGGCCGGGGACATTGTCGATGGGGAAGCCGGCCCCGGAACCGCGGCAGGTGACAGCATCACCGATCAGCTCGACACGGCAATGAAAAAGCAAAATCTGAAGGCCCTTGTGGTGCGCGTCGATTCCCCCGGCGGTTCGGTGCTCGCCTCCGAACGGATCCGCAGCGCCATTCTTGCGGCCAAGGCCAGCGGCATTCCGGTCGTCACCTCCATGGGCAATGTCGCGGCCAGCGGCGGCTATTGGGTATCAACCGCGTCCGACCGCATATTGGCCGAACCTTCGACCATCACCGGATCGATCGGCGTCTTCGGCGTATTGCCCAGCTTCGAAGGGCTGCTGGCGAAGCTGGGGGTTTCTGCCGACGGGGTGAAAACGACACCTCTTTCCGGCGAACCCAATATAACGGGCGGGATCGGCAGCGATTTCAGCCGTATCACCCAACTCGGTATCGAGAACATCTACAGCCGCTTTCTCGGCCTGGTCGCCAAGGCCCGCAAAATGTCGCCGGAAAAAGTGGACGGTATTGCCCAGGGCCGCGTCTGGGATGGCGGCACCGCCCGTCAGATCGGCCTGATCGACGGCTATGGCGGGCTGGAGGAAGCCATTGCCGAAGCCGCAAAACTGGCGAAGCTCGATCCGAAAACCGCCCGTCCCTATTATATCGAACCCACGGTGGACCCGTTCACCCAATTCATCGAAGACTGGATGCAAAAGCGCTCGGCACGACAGGCCGGTAGTCGCGCAGGCGACCTGCTCGCGCGGCAAGCAGCATCGCAAGAGGCTTTACTCCGCCGCGCGTTGCATGACGCAAGCCTGTTGACCCGCGGAGGATCGGTGCAGCTTTCCTGCCTCGAATGCGCCACCTATGTACCCGCGGCCCCGAAAGCGGGCGAAGGAACGGAACGAAGCGGGCCGCTGATGCATATGCTCGCCCTGTTCATCGGCCATAATTGAGGGACACTCCCATGGCCAAGGATGGCATCATCAGCGGCGGCTGCCTGTGCGGCGCCTGCGCCTACAGCACCCGGGCCGCCCCGATCGACATACGCGCCTGCCATTGCCGCATCTGTCAGAAGGCAACGGGTGCGCCCTTTTACGCCCGCGTTCGGGTGCCGCTCGATCAGCTGAGCATCAAAGGCCCCATCGGCTGGTATTCTTCCTCCGAAGGGTTGCGTCGCGGTTTTTGCCCCCGATGCGGCACGTCGCTCTTTTCCGAACGGGCGGAAACGAACAGCATTGGCCTTACCATGGGCAGCCTTGACGATCCTGACCGGTTTCAACCGACCATGCATATTTTCACTGCGAGCAAGCAGATCTGGCTGAAACTTGCGGATGACCTGCCCTGTTATGAAGATTTTCCACCCGTCTGAACAAGAGAAGGCTCACCCCTCTCCTTCCTGATCGCGATCAAAATGATATGTCGGGAGCGACCACCCTTTTAGTAAGGCGAGCGCCCGCAAACCGAACCCCGCGAGCGCCGCGAGCCAGCCGGCCACTGCACTGGAAAGGCCGATTGCCAGCAACACAGGGTAAAGTCCTGCGGCAAGCGTCGCAGCAGTAATATAGATTTCGGGCCGCAACAGGATCGTGGGCTGACCCGCCAGAAGATCCCGAATGATGCCGCCGACACAGGTGGTCAAAATCCCCATCAGCGCAGCGATGAACGGATCGATCCCATAGCTCATCGCCTTCGCCGTTCCGAACACCGAATAAGCGGCAAGACCGACCGCATCGAGCCAGTCCAGTGCCTTGGGGCTCCACCAGCGAACCGGCGTAAACCAAACCACGAACGCAGCGACGCAGCAAACGATCGCCAGCACCGGATCATGAACCCAGAAAACCGGCGCGCCGATCAGAAGGTCGCGTACCGTCCCGCCCCCAACACCGGTTACCAGCGCGAAAAAGGCAAAGGTCACCACATCCTGACGAAGACGCGCCGCCACCAGCGCCCCGGATGCGGCAAATACGGCCGTGCCCAGAATATGCAGTACCGCGAGCAGCGGGCCTGTGGGAACAATAGCATCCGGAATTGTCATATCATCGCCCTATCCCGAACCGGGGAAGCTGTCGAGCGGCCCCGCCCCCCCAGCAGCCACCATCTCCCGCCGGGGTCAACAGCCAGCGCCCGCCAATGGCCGAAACCGTCCGGACGGGTGTTTCGGCCATTAAAAACCCGGCGGAAATCATGCATCTCCGCCGGGTCGGTTCCGTCTGAAAATATTTCAGATCTCACATATGGATAGGCTTGCCCTGCACGGCCATTGCCGCTTCCTTCACCGCCTCGCTGTGCGTCGGGTGAGCATGGCAGGTATAGGCAATATCTTCCGACGTTCCGCCAAATTCCATCGCCTGCGCCGCCTGGGCGATCATCGTTCCCGCGACCGAAGCGATGATATGAACGCCGAGCACGCGATCGGTTTCGGCGTCCGCAATGATCTTCACGAAACCATCGGGCTCGTCATTGGCTTTCGCACGGCTGTTCGCCAGCATCGGGAACTTGCCGACCTTGATCTTGCCCTTTTCCTTCGCCGCTTCTTCGGTCAGGCCGACGCTGGCGATTTCGGGCTGGGTATAGACGACCGCCGGGATCACGTCATGATTGACGATGCCGGTCAGGCCCGCAATATTTTCGGCCACGGCAAGGCCTTCATCCTCGGCTTTGTGCGCCAGCATCGGCCCCGGAATGACATCGCCGATCGCCCAGACGCCCGGCACAGCCGTACCGAAATCATGGTCGGTTTCGATCTGACCGCGCTGATTGGTCGCAAGACCGATCTTGTCGAGGCCAAGCCCGTCCGTATTGGGCTTGCGGCCGATAGCAACCAGCACGACATCGGCTTCGATGGCCTCACCCGCGCCTCCAGCGGCCGGCTCGACGCTGACGGTCGCCTTCTTGCCCTTGACCGCAACGCCAGTCACCTTGGTCCCGGTCCTGATCTCGATACCCTGCTTCTTGAACAGCTTGTTCGCTTCCTTGCGCACATCGCCGTCCATGCCGGGCAGGATCTGGTCGAGATATTCGACCACCGTGACCTGTGCTCCCAGACGCCGCCACACCGAGCCGAGTTCCAGCCCGATCACGCCGCCGCCGATCACGACCATATGGCCCGGCACCTTTTCCAGCGCGATCGCGCCGGTGGAATCGACCACCACGCCCTTGGCGTTATCGATCTCGACCCCCGGCAACGGCGTCACCGAAGAACCGGTCGCGATCACGATATTCTTCGCGGTCACCGCCTTGCCCTCGACAACGACGGCATTCGGCCCGGTGAAGGTCGCATGGCCCTTCAGCCAGTCGACCTTGTTCTTCTTGAACAGGAACTCGATACCACCGGTCAGGCCTTTGACGACCTTATCCTTTTCCGACATCATCGTCGGCAGGTCCAGCTCCGCGCCGCTCACCTTCACGCCATATTTGGCGAGAACGCCCGAATGCACTTCCTCATATTTCTCGGAAGCATGCAGCAACGCCTTGGAAGGGATGCAGCCGACATTGAGGCAGGTTCCCCCCAATGTGCCCCGGCTTTCGGCGCAGGCGGTCTTCAGGCCCAGCTGCGCCGCGCGAATGGCCGCGACATAACCGCCGGGCCCGGCACCGATCACCAGAACGTCATAATCGAAATCGGCCATGGCAGGCTCTCCGTCTCTTAAAGGTCGATCAGCAGGCGGGTCGGATCCTCGATCGCATTCTTGACCGCGACGAGGAAGGTAACCGCCTCACGGCCGTCGATCAGGCGATGGTCATAGGACAGCGCCAGATACATCATCGGGCGTGCAACAATCTGCCCGTTGACGACGACCGGGCGTTCTTCGATCCGGTGCAGGCCGAGCACAGCCGACTGCGGCGGATTGATGATCGGGGTCGACATCAGCGAACCGAAAACGCCGCCGTTTGAAATGGTGAAGGTACCGCCCTTCATATCTTCCATCGTCAATGCGCCTTCCTTGGCGCGCTTGCCGAAATCGCCGATGGTCTTTTCGATCTGGGCGACGCTCATGCTCTCGGCATTGCGGATCACCGGCACGACCAGACCGTTGGGCGCGCTGACCGCGACCGAGATATCGGCAAAATCGTTATAAACGATCTCATCGCCTTCGATCTGGCCATTGACCGCCGGAACATCCTTGAGGGCCATGCACACCGCCTTGGTGAAAAAGCCCATGAAGCCGAGGCGAACGCCGTGCTTCTTCTCGAACAGATCCTTATATTTGGCACGCGCCTCAATCACCGCGCTCATATCCACATCGTTGAAGGTGGTGAGCAAAGCGGCGGTTTCCTGCGCGCTTTTCAAGCGCTTGGCGACCGTCTGGCGCAGGCGGGTCATCTTCACCCTTTCCTGAGCGCGCGACGGACCGGAAGCGACCGCAGCGACCGGAGCAGCCGCTACAGCAGCCCCTTCCGCCTTCGCCGTTCCGGCGGCAACGGCAGCCATCACATCATCCTTGGTCAGGCGGCCATCCTTGCCGGTGCCCTTGATGCGGCTGGGATCGAGCCCATGCTCAAGCACCAGACGGCGTACTGCGGGAGACAGAGTGACCGAACCGCTTTCCTCAACCGGAGCGGCAGCGGGTGCCGGCGCTGCGGGGGCGGAAACTGCCGGGGCAGCGGCGGCCGGAGCAGCCTTGGCGGCAGCTGCGCCTTCCTCGACAATCGCGATCACAGCGCCGACATTTACCGTATCGCCCTCGGCGACGAGATGCTGGCTCATCACACCGGCAACGGGCGACGGAACATCGACCGCGACCTTGTCGGTTTCGAGGCTGCAAATGGGTTCGTCAACCGCGACGGCCTCGCCCGGCTTCTTCAACCATGCGCCGACGGTCGCTTCGGTAACGGACTCGCCCAGAGTGGGCACTTTGACTTCAGTGGCCATGATGGATCAGCCTTTCTGCTGACGTTTGATTTCGGTACGGACGCTGTGACCCAGCGCATCGGCGATAAGCGCGCCCTGTTCGGCGACATGACGCTTGGCAAGTCCGGTCGCGGGCGAAGCCGCTGCCTTGCGACCCGCATAACGAGCCCGCATCGGCGCCCTTCCGGCCTGCTTCAGCGCGTCCTCGATATAGGGCTCGACAAAGAACCAGCCGCCATTGTTGCGGGGCTCTTCCTGACACCAGACGACCTCTTCCAGATTGGTCATCCGTTTCAGGCGGACGGCAAGCGCCTCGGTCGGGAACGGATAAAGCTGTTCAACACGGACGATCTGTATGTCCTTGTCTCCCGCCGCGTCACGCGCATCGAACAGGTCATAGGCAATCTTTCCGCTGCACAGTACCAGACGCCGCGTTTCCGTATCGGCCGCAGCATGGGGATCGGACAGGATGCGCATGAAGTGTTGCGCGCCCATGAAATCCTCGGCCTTGCTCACCGCCGCCTTATGCCGCAGCAGCGATTTAGGCGCCATGATGATGAGCGGCTTGCGGAACGGCCGCAGCATCTGGCGGCGCAATATATGGAAATAATTGGCCGGGGTGGTGCAGTTGGCGACCTGGATATTCCCCTCGGCGCACAATTGCAGATAGCGTTCGAGACGCGCCGAGCTATGCTCCGGTCCCTGCCCTTCATAACCATGCGGCAACAGCATAACGATGCCGTTGGCGCGCAGCCACTTGGCTTCGGAAGCGGCCACATATTGGTCGATCATGATCTGCGCGCCATTGGCGAAATCGCCGAACTGCGCTTCCCAGATCACGAGGCTCTTCGGATCGGCCATTGCATAGCCATATTCGAAGCCCAGCACGCCATATTCGGAAAGCGGGCTGTCATAGACCTCGAAATTGCCGTGCGGCACTGTCGAAAGCGGGACATATTTCGCTTCCGTATCCTGATCAACCCAGACGGCGTGACGGTGGCTGAAGGTACCGCGACCGCTGTCCTGTCCAGACAGGCGCACGCCATAGCCTTCCGACAACAAGGCGCCGAAAGCCAGCGCTTCACCGGTTGCCCAGTCGAAACCCTCACCGGATTTGAACATCTCCGCCTTGGCATCAAGAACGCGGCGCAAGGTCTTGTGAATATTATGACCTTCAGGAACGGTCGTGAGCGTGCGGCCGAGGCTGTCGAACAGCTTTTTCTCGATCGCCGTCTCGACATTCTTGCGCGCGGTTTCGATATCGGCGGGCTGATGCAGACCCGACCAGCGACCGGCGAACCAGTCCGCGTGGTTGGACTTGTAGGTCTTTGCCGCTTCGAATTCCTGCTCGAGATGGTCAGTAAACTCCTGCGTCACCCCGGCGGCAAAAGCGTCATCAATCACGCCCTCGCCCTTCAGCTTGGTCGCATAGATTTCGCTGACCGGCGGATGCTTGCGGATTTCCTTGTACATCAACGGCTGAGTGAAGCCCGGCTCATCGCCTTCATTATGGCCGAAGCGGCGATAGCACCACATGTCGATCACGATGTCGCGATGGAAGGTCTGGCGATAATCGATCGCGAGCTTGCAAGCGAAGGTCACGGCCTCGGGGTCATCGCCATTCACATGCAGGATCGGCGCCTGCACGCCCTTCGCCACATCGGACGGATAGGGCGAACCGCGCGAAAATTGCGGGCTGGTCGTGAAACCGATCTGGTTGTTGACGACGAAGTGGATGCAGCCACCGGTATTATAACCGCGCACGCCCGAAAAGCCGAAGCATTCCCAGACGATCCCCTGCCCTGCGAAAGCCGCGTCGCCATGGATCAGCACCGGCAAAGCCTGCATATGCTTACCCGGGCCGATGTCATCGTGGAACACCTGCTGCGCGCGCACTTTGCCCAGCACCACCGGATCGACCGTTTCAAGGTGCGACGGGTTCGGTACCAGGCTCATATGCACCTTGATACCGTCAAACTCGCGGTCGGTGCTGGTTCCGAGGTGATATTTGACGTCACCCGACCCGCCGACATCTTCGGGGTTCGCGGTGCCGCCGGAAAATTCGTGGAAGATAACGCGGAAGCCCTTGGCCAGCACATTGGCGAGCACGTTCAAACGGCCGCGATGCGCCATGCCGTAAACGATTTCGCGCACGCCCAGCTGACCGCCATATTTGATAACGGCTTCGAGCGCCGGGATCATCGACTCCCCGCCGTCGAGGCCAAAGCGCTTGGTCCCGACATATTTCTTGCCGAGGAATTTTTCATATTGCTCGGCGTGGATCACCTTGGACAGGATCGCCTTCTTGCCGTTGGGCGTGAAGTCGATCGACTTGTCACCGCCCTCGATACGATCCTGAATGAAGCGGCGCTCCTCCACATCGGCGATATGCATATATTCGAAGCCGACATTGCCGCAATAATTGGCACGGAGAATATCGACAATCTCGCGCACCGTGGCCCATTCGAGACCCAGCGCACCGCCAATATAAACCTTCTTGTCCAGATCGGCGCCAGTAAAGCCGTGATATTCGGGCGTAAGATCGGCAGGCAGATCCCGCTTCGTCAGGCCCAGAGGATCAAGATTGGCCGCCAGATGACCGCGCACGCGATAGGTGCGGATCAGCATCATCGCCCGGATACTGTCGGCGGCGGCACCGGCCAGTTCATTTTCCGAAAGGGGTTTGCCCGACGCCTTGGCCGCGGCCTTCACGGCAACCTGCATCTGGGTCGGATCGAGCGCGGCGGTCAGATCGTCGGTCGTGCTCAGCGGCCAGTTGGGACGCGCCCAGCTCGGCCCTTGCTCGGCTTCTCCAAGCGCTTCGAAATCCTGGCCTTCATAGCCCATCATCTTGTCCTTCGCCCTATTGCCCCGCTTCCAGCCGGGGAACGGAAGCCTTCCCGATGCCGGATGTCACCAGCACCGGGAAAGCACCGAAACATCAGCCCTTGAGAACTTCCAGAAGGGTCGTACCCAGCTCGGACGGGCTGGAGGCAACCTTGATACCGGCTGCTTCCATTGCCGCAATCTTGTCCTCTGCGCCGCCCTGACCACCGGAAACGATCGCACCAGCATGGCCCATACGGCGCCCCGGAGGCGCGGTACGACCTGCAATGAAGCCAGCCATAGGCTTCTTGCGGCCCTTCTTCGCCTCGTCGATCAGGAACTGCGCAGCCTGCTCCTCGGCATTACCACCGATTTCACCAATCATGATGATGCTCTCGGTCGCATCGTCGGCGAGGAACATTTCCAGCACGTCGATGAAGTTGGTGCCGTTGACCGGATCGCCGCCAATGCCGACGGCTGTGGTCTGACCAAGGCCCGCATTGGAGGTCTGGAACACCGCTTCATAGGTCAGTGTGCCGGAGCGGGAGACCACGCCGACGCTGCCCTTTTTAAAGATGTTGCCCGGCATGATGCCGATCTTGCATTCGCCCGGCGTCAGCACGCCCGGGCAGTTCGGCCCGATCAGGCGCGACTTGCTGCCGGAAAGGGCGCGCTTCACCTTCACCATGTCGAGCACCGGAATGCCCTCGGTGATGCAGACGATCAGCGGAATCTCCGCGTCGATCGCTTCGAGGATCGAATCCGCGGCAAATGGCGGCGGAACATAGATAACGGAGGCATCGGCACCGGTCGCGGCCTTGGCCTCAGCCACCGTGTCGAAATTGGGCAGACCGATATGCGTCGTTCCCCCTTTGCCCGGCGTAACGCCCGCAACCATCTGGGTGCCATAGGCAAGCGCCTGCTCGGTATGGAAAGTGCCGGTGGCACCGGTCATCCCCTGGGTGATGACCTTGGTATTCTTGTTGACGAGAATGGACATGCTAACCCCTGTTTCAGGTGGTGTGGCATTTTACGATTATCCCTCCCCGGGCCGCACACTTTCCTGGGGAGGGAGTGCAGCTCGTTCAGGCGAGGCTGGGATCGATACCCTTGCAGGCGTCCAGCAGCTCCTTCACCGCGTCGACGGAAACCTGGAAATTCTCCTTGGCTTCCCCCTTCAGCTTGATCTCGACGATCTTCTCGACGCCACCGGCGCCGATGATCACCGGCACGCCGACATAAAGATTGTCTACGCCATATTCGCCCGACAGGTTCGCGGCGCAGGGCAGCAGACGCTTCTGATCGCCCAGATAGGCAAGCGCCATTTCAATGGCC
Organism: Sphingomonadales bacterium; assembly: GCA_006226685.1. Taxonomy (GTDB): domain Bacteria; phylum Pseudomonadota; class Alphaproteobacteria; order Sphingomonadales; family Sphingomonadaceae; genus Sphingobium. Next base: position 13,379 of record SBGG01000059.1, on the reverse strand, counting down.
GAGGTCGCGGGCGCATAGAAAGCCGAGCCGGTCTTCAGCAGGCCGACGATCTCGCCACCGCCCGAACGGGTGCGCTGCACGATCGCGTCGATCTTTTCCTTGGTCGACCAACCCATTTCGATAAGATCGGGGATCGGGATACCGGCAACGGTCGAATATTCGACGACCGGAACCATGGTGTCGCCATGACCGCCAAGCACGAAGGCCGTGACGTCGCGAACCGATACGTTGAATTCCTGCGCAAGGAAGGTGCGGAAACGCGCCGAATCGAGAACGCCCGCCATACCGACGACCATGTTGGTGGGCAGGCCGGAAAATTCGCGCAGCGCCCAGACCATCGCGTCGAGCGGGTTGGTGATGCAGATAACGAACGCGCCGGGGGCATATTGCTTGATGCCCTCACCTACAGCCTTCATCACCTTCAGATTGATACCGAGCAGGTCGTCGCGGCTCATGCCCGGCTTGCGAGCGATACCGGCGGTGACGATGATGACATCCGCACCTTCGATGGCAGCATAATCATTGCTGCCCGTAACCGCCGAGTCGAAACCTTCGACCGGGCCGCACTGCGAAAGGTCGAGCGCCTTGCCCTGAGGAATACCTTCACTGATGTCGACGAGGACGACATCGCCCATTTCCTTGGCTGCGGCGAGGTGAGCCAGCGTGCCACCGATATTACCGGCGCCGATCAGAGCAATTTTCTTGCGTGCCATTGCAGTCAGTCTCCTTCCAGGCCGGCCACTACCGGCACAATGAACTGAGATCGCTTAGGCCCATTTCCTTAAGGTTTCAACACCGCATTATGCGGATATTCAATAATTTATTGCAATTAATTCGCAAGTGCGATACCGTATCTTTCCGGGGGTAAAACGCTCACTTCTCCTTGGTTATCCCACCGGGAGACATGATCAGAACCCGCCTCCCTCATTCCATAAAAGGAAGTTCGGCTCGGATCATGACCGGCAATCATGACATTATGAAGATAACGATCACGACCAGCAGCATGGCACAAACGCCCGTTCCGGGTCAGCCCAACCGGTCGCCCCGAAGGTCCTGCCCCCCTGAAATCTTTATGGAAATTCCCAACGCCCCATCGCAGAGCAGGCAAAGAACTCTCTCAGACGGCCTATACGGCCTTCATTCCTCGCCATGCCCGCGAGCGAGATAATCGTCGGACTGCATCTCCATCAACCGCGAAGCCGTGCGCTCAAATTCAAACGCGCCATCCCCTGTGGGATAAAGATTGTCCGGTTCGGCATCGGCACAGGCCAGCAGCTTCACCTTATATTCGTAAAGCGCATCGACCAGCGTGACGAAGCGCGCCGCCTCGTTGCGATTTTCCGGACCCAGAACAGGTATGCCGACGATGATGACCGTATGATAGTGCCGGGCGATCGCCAGATAATCGACGGCCCCCCGCGCTTCCGCACATAGACGCTTGAAGGAGAAGACCGCCACGCCCTTCAGCGCTTTGGGCACATGCAAAATGCGCCCACCCGGTACCGGAATATCCTCGCTCGGTACATGGGCCCGATCCTCCACCGGATAATCGGTCAGACGGAAGAAGGAAGCCGACAAGGCCTCGGTCGCCTCCGGGCCGTTGGGCACATGCCATAATTTCGCATTGCCGAGCCGGTCACGCCGATAATCAGTGGGGCCGTTGAGGCTCATCACATCGAGCTTTGACTTGATGAGTTCGATGAAGGGCAGGAAAAGCTGCCGGTTGAGCCCATCCTTATACAGATCATCGGGCACGCGGTTCGATGTGGTGACGATCGTCACCCGCTTTTCCAGCAACCCTGTGAACAGGCGCGACATGATCGCGGCATCGGCCATGTTGTTGACGACCATCTCGTCGAAACAAAGCAACCGCGCCTGTTCGGCAAGGTCAGCCACCACCGGCGGGATCGGATCGCCGCTTTCGGATTTGCGTGCCTCGCGCAGGCGCGCATGAACATCCAGCATGAATTCGTGAAAATGGGATCGTCGCTTGCGCTGCACCTGCACGCTGTCGAAGAACAGGTCCATCAGCATCGACTTGCCGCGCCCGACCCCACCCCAGAGGTACAGCCCGCGCGGCGGCTCGGGCACACGACGCAACAGCTTCCAGAGCGTACTGCCGCGCGGCGGTACTGCTTCGAGTTCGGCCTGCAAAGTCGCGAGACGGGCCGCGGCAGCCGCCTGATCGGGGTCGGCGCGCAATTCGCCCGCTTCGACCAGCCGATGATAGCGAGAGAGAATATCCGGCATCGCAGCTCAGCGAGACGGCTTGCGGATGGTGATGGTGGAGGCCGCGATCGCCTGCCCGTCCTGCATCAATTGCAGACGCATGAACAGCATACGGCCGGTTTCGCGCAACACTTCCACCTCCGCTTCCAGGTTGGAGCCGACCCGGCCCGCGCCGAAATATTGCATGGTGAGGTCAATCGTCACCCCCTGAACCAGATCCTCCCGGCCCAGCGCGGCGAGTGCGGCGAAATAGGCATGATCGGCGAAACCGGCCAGAAATCCACCATGCAGCGTATCGAGCCGGTTCGCATGGTCCGCCCCGGTCATGATGACGACATGGGCACGGGCCCCATCGAGAACCCGTGCATAGCTCGGCCCAACAACCCGCAGAAACCCGCGAAAATCATGATCGGACCAGCTGATCCACCCGGCCCATGGACCGGATTCGACGATATGCGTAACGACCCCGCCCATTTCCTTAGAGGGCGCGCTCCACCATCATCTTCTTGGTCTCGGCAATCGCCTTCGCCGGGGACAGCCCCTTGGGGCAGACATTGGCGCAGTTCATGATCGTGTGGCAACGATAGAGACGGAACGGATCTTCCAGCTCGTCGAGACGCTCACCGGTGAATTCGTCACGGCTGTCGGCCAGCCAGCGATAGGCCTGCAGCAGGATTGCCGGGCCAAGGAACTTGTCGCTGTTCCACCAGTAGCTCGGGCAGCTCGTCGAGCAGCAGGCGCAGAGAATGCACTCGTACAGACCGTCGAGCTTTTCGCGATCTTCCGGCGACTGAAGCCGCTCCTTACCCGAAGGCGTGGTCGAAACCGTTTTCAGCCAGGGCTGGATCGACGCATATTGCGCGTAGAAATGCGTGAAATCAGGCACCAGATCCTTGATCACGTCCATATGCGGCAGCGGCGTGATGCGAACCTCACCTTTGCAATCCTCGATCGCGGTGGTGCAGGCAAGGCCGTTCTTGCCGTTGATGTTCATCGCACAGGAACCGCAAATACCTTCGCGGCAGGAACGACGGAAGGTCAGCGTCGAATCCTGCTCATTCTTCATCTTGAGCAGCGCATCGAGCACCATCGGCCCGCACTTGTCGAGATCGATCTCGAACATGTCATAGCGCGGATTTTCGCCCGAGTCCGGATCGTAACGATAGACCTTGAACTTCTTGACGTTGGTGGCGCCCTCCGCCTTATGCACCTTGCTCTTGCCGGTGATCTTGCTGTTCTGCGGAAGCGTGAATTGAGCCATCGACCGATATCCTGAATGAGTGTGTTCTGCGACGCAAATAAGAGGTGAGTCCGCTCCCGCATATCAAAAAATCGCAAAAGGTCCAGTTTCAGAGGAGATATTTCCCTGCCCCCCATAAAGATCGCTCCCTCCTTCGGAACGAAGTACCGCCCGGAAATCTCCGAAACTTGCATAAAATGCAGCGGAGGCTAAGGAAATCGCATCCCATCCCTTGCCCAGCGGAGCCCCTCTTTCGTGCCGCCCATCGCCTTCCTCGCCCTGGCAGAGGCCCAGCAACTCTATCATTGGCTACCCGCCGCCCTGCGCCTGGCTTATGATTTCGGCGCACAGGTCAGCATATTGTCCCCTTCCTCAAAGCTGCTCGATCTGGTCGCCAGCTACGACCCGGACCATAAGCTGCATCTGATCCGGCTGCGGCGGCCGTCGCTACGCCCGGACTCGCTGTTTCATTTCCCCTCGCGCCTCGCAACGCTGATCCTCAACTACCCCACCATCCGACGCTTCCCTCTGCTCGTCACCACCGAGACATCGAGCGCCTGGCTCTACCGGATGCCCGGATTTTCATCCCGCATGATTCATATCAAGCATGGCGCGGGCGATCGTGAGGGTGGATATAAGAAACGCCACGCAGCCTTCGATCTGACTTTGGTGTGCGGTGAAAAAGATCGGCAACGCCTGATCGAACGCGGTCTTACGACCGAAGCGAACTGCGTTGTCGGCGGCTACCCCAAGTTCGAGCTGATGGCGGAACCGCAGCATTTCTTCGCCGATGACAAGCCGGTCATCCTCTACAACCCGCATTTCGACCGGAAACTATCCTCCTGGTACACCCACGGACCGGAAGTGCTCAAAGCTCTCGAAGACCTGCGCGGTTATAATGTCATCATTGCGCCACACACCAAGATCGCCAAAAATATCGCGCCGATCCGCAGCGACAGCCCCCATATCCGCGTCGATATGGGCAGCCGCCATTCCATCGACATGTCCTACACCAACAGCGCGGATATTTATCTGGGCGACATCAGCAGTCAGGTCTACGAATTTCTGCTGCGCCCGCGCCCCTGCCTGTTCCTGAACCTTGACCATATCGACTATGCCGATGATCCGAGCTTTTCGCACTGGAAACTCGGGCAGGTCTTGAACGATCTTTCCGACCTGCCCGCCGCACTGGATCGGGCCCGGCAAGAACAACCGCATTTCATTGCCGCGCAGGAGGCCGCCGTCGCCCGCTCCATCGACCGCAGTTCGGACTCCGCCTCACTGCGTCAGGCACGGATCATTCTTGATTTCGCAGAACGAAACGACATCCGATAAATATTATAGCGGCAGATCGCGCGGCTGAACTTCCTCAGCAGCACGGCCGCCCGCCGCCATGGACGAAGGCATCGATAAAAGTTCAAGCCACTGGCGCCCCAGCTGCTCCTTGCCATATCGACTCTCGAGATAGAGGCGAGCCTGCGCCAGTTGCGGATCCCCGGACGGAGCACAATTCCAATAACGCTCTAACTGGGCAGACCAGTCATCAAGAGGAATATAAGGCCGTAATTCCTCATAAGCGGGGATAGAATCGGCAATAACACCCAGCCCCGCCATGATGGCGGTTGCCGGCCTGTTTATGGTTTTGCCGAGCGTATATTCATTCTGTTCCAGAGGGATGACCGTGACATCATGCATCGCCAGAATGTCGCCGAAATTATTCAGATCCCAGGCCTCGTAATGATGGGGTATTTTCCAGGAACGGGAATAAAGCCAATATCGAAAAGGACGGTTGCTGAGGATAGTCAGCGTAACCGGAAATCTTTTCGAAAAACCCTCGAGATAGCGAACGGCCGCCTGCAAGTGCGCCAGACCCGATTTCTTCCCCTGGCTCTTCCCGAACCAGATACAATGGAGAGCTCCCTCGTTTCTGCGCAGAAAATTCGCCGTTCGATGATAAGCACGAAGGCTTTGAACCGAACGACTGCTGCCGCCCTGCTCAAAACAATCCAGACAATCGGCGATCACCGAAGTCTTCCCGATATCGTACGGCACCTGTTCCAATATCTGTTGCCGCAGCACCTCGGTCGTAAAGGTCACATGATCGGCCAGAGCCAGCATCTTGCGTACCGCCGCCGACCTGCGAGCAGTCTTCTTATTATCCTTACCCGCAAAGACATTGTCACATATGTCATAAACGACGAACTTTCCCGCCGCTTTCGCCCGCAGAGCGATCTCCAGCGCCCCCTCACTCACCGATTTGCAAAACAAAACCACGTCATGTCGCGACGGATCGAATACAACATCGCTGGTATCGACCGAAACACCCGCAGACTGCAAAAAAGCGACGGGATGCAACAAACGTAATCTGACACTGGCTATTCGAGGATCACACCGATCGGCATGCCAATAATAACGCAGGTCCCGCTGCTTCATATAGCGTAGCAACTTTCTCATTAGAAAATCTGGTCGCACTCCGGCGATATAGGGTTATAAGCCGCGCGCAAGCAAAATTTCACGGAAGACCTGACAGTCGAATGCAAGATCCTGTATCATTTTCGGGCGATGCCGACGGCCTCATCTGGGGCATGACCTCCGCCGAGCGGGTTCGCCGCCTTTTCCAGCAGGAAAGCGCGAAAACACCGGTCGCCGACGGGTGCACATTGCACGTCAATCTCGACTATGCGTTCGACCCACTGCTGATGCGCCTTGCGCTGCGGATGCCGGGCACAGCCTTCGTCCATGGCTCGGACCCGGTGATCGGCCAGTGGAAGGATGCGCCGGAACGCACGGTGGACCTCTCGACCTCGCCCAGCTTCTACAATGAGCAACTCCGCAAGAGCGAAACCCCTTTCGCGATGCGCCTGACGCCGCAGACCCGTTACCAGATCGAACGCGCCAGCTATTTCGGCGCTTATAAGGGCGTGACCGATCTCCTCACCAAATATCTGTGGCCGGAACTTGCCTTTCACCTGACCCGCCTCGCCGCTTCGCTCAAAATGACGCCGAATATGGTCACAGGCATCGGCGCGACGCTGTGCGTGGTCGCCACAATCCTCTTTTATCAGGGGCAGTTCTGGGCGGGCATCGCCTGCGGTTTTGTCTTCATGGTGCTCGATACGGTGGACGGCAAACTGGCCCGCTGCACCGTTACATCAAGCAAATGGGGCAATATATTCGATCACGGGATCGACCTCGTCCATCCGCCCTTCTGGTGGTATGCCTGGGGCGTCGGGCTCGGCAAGGTCGGCCTTGGCCTTTCGAACGCGACCTTTGCCGCGATCATGGCGGCAATCCTGATCGGCTATGTGGTGCAACGCCTGTTCGAGGGCATTTTCCTCAAAACCGTGCGGATGGACATGCATGTGTGGCGGCCGTTCGATAGCTGGTTCCGCCTCATCACCGCGCGGCGGAACCCGAACATGGTAATCCTCGTTGCCAGTCTGATCGCGGGACGCCCGGATATCGGCCTGATCGCACTGGCATGGTGGACGGTGCTGTCGCTCGTCGTCCATGGGGTACAGGTGGTCCAGATGCTGAACGCCCGGCGCCGTGGCGAGGAAATCCGGAGCTGGCTGGAGCAGAAGGCATGAACGAAACCATCACGAAATTCGGTTGGCCCGATACGCTGATCGGCGAGAGCGATCACTGGGTCGTACTGCTACGCCCGACGCAGGTGACATTGGGATCGCTGGTGGTCGCGGCGAAATCGGATGCGACCGCCTTTGGCGATCTGCCGGCGCAGGCCCATGCCGATCTCGCGATCATTACCGCACGGGTCGAATCGATGTTGCGTAAGGCCGTCGATTATCAGCGGATCAACTGGCTGATGCTGATGATGGTGGACCCTCATGTCCATTTTCATGTGTTCCCGCGCTATGAAGGGACACGTCAGGAAGCCGGACTTGAACTGGACGATGCCGACTGGCCGGGGCCGCCCGATCTCAAAGCGGCAACCCCGCTGGGACAGGGACAGATCGAAACGCTACGCGACTGGCTGAAGGATATCTGGGCGACAACGCCCTGAGCGCCCCTTCCCCGAGTTTTTCGCCCGTGTTTTTTCGAAAGCATTATTCCCAACCGGCGGTCAATCGCTCCGCGACCTCGACATCGTTGAGGAAATCCACCTCGCCCCACTCCATCCCCTCGATAGAGACGGTGCCGACCCTGCCGGTCGCTGCGATCTGGTCAATCACCTTCAGATACCAGTTTTCCACCCCTGCGCTGGTCCGCATCACCGCCTCGACCGTGTCGCGGAACAACTGGCCGCCTTCCCCGCGAAAAGCCAGAAAGCCGATGGATTCGGCATTGCTCTGCGCCGCCGACAATGTTTTTCCGATATGAACAAGCCGCTCGCTTTTGCCACCATCGGCCCGTTCGACCTTCATATCGTCGCTGTCATAGCCATCCTTCACATCAACGGTAACGCAAATCGGATAGGCCCCGCCCTGCTGCACCCGCTCCACGATCGGGCGCGATACCAGCGTATCGCCGTTCAGAATGAGGAAGTCGCCTTCCATCACCTCACGCACGATCCAGCAACTGCCGAGATTGTCCGCAACCTTATAAAAGGGGTTGAAATGAGCGGTAAGGGTCAGGCCCGGCCGCTCCAGCCGCCGCAATTCCGCCTCGACCACCTCGGTCATGAAGCCGGTGACGACATGAATATCGGTCACACCGCAGGCGGCAAGCATCAGAATCTGCCATTCTATCAGTGTCCGGCCCGAACAATCGATCATACATTTGGGCATTTCGGCGGTCAAAGGAAGCAGGCGCGATCCCTGCCCCGCGCTCAGGATGATGGCCCTGTTGACAGGCGTCGTGAAGCTTTCGGTCATCAGCGCGCCATAATGCCAACTATGCCCCCGGGCAAAACAAGTTTTGCATGAACAACGCTTTTCGGGCACGGGAAGGGGCAGCGATTGACGCTCAATCAGGAAAGTTGTGGATAAGGGCCGCATCGCCCCAGTTTCCGTAAAACGCCATGCCCGACCCCAGGCCTCTCCCCTCTTCTCAACCTTCCGCCTCCGGTCCGGCGCGGCGTTCCGCGCGCGAATGGCTCGGGTCCGACAAGCCGCTGGCCCGCATCGTCCGCAATCTTCTATGGCTGATGTCCGGTAAAGGCGTCGCAGCGATATTGAGCCTTGTCTATCTTGGTGTGGCCACCCGGACGCTCGGCGTCGTCGACTTCGGTCGCTTTGCCCTAATCCTCAGCATGGGCGGCGCAATTGCATTGTTCGCCCAGTTCGACTGCTGGCGGGTGGTGATGCGCTTTGGTGCTGCTCATCTCCATGAAGGACGTCAGGATGCACTGGGTCGGCTCGTCGCCGCCTGTCGCCTGTTCGACATCATCGGCTTCGCCATTGGCGCCAGCATAGCACTCAGTGCGACCGCATTGCTGGTCCATTTCGGCCAATGGGAACGGGAAACCGCGCGCGACGCCCTGCTTTATTGCCTCGCCATATTGGGTGCCGTGCGCTCGACCCCCATGGGCGTGCTGCGTCTGCATCATCGCTTCGACCTCTCCACCTATGCCGAAACCATGGTGCCGCTGACCCGGATGGTGGGAACGGTCACCGCCCTGTTGTTCAAACCGGACGTAACCGGCTTCCTCATCGCATGGGCGGCTTCCGAACTGGCCTCTGCCCTCACCTTCTGGTGGCTCGCCTGGCGGACAGACAGATCGGCGCTGGCATGGAAATATAGCCTGGCCATTCGCAGGACTCTGCGCGAGGAAAAGGGATTGTTGCCCTTTCTGGGGGTCACCAATCTCGGCACATCGATCGGCGGCCTGACCAATCAGGCACCGGTGCTGTTGCTCGGCGGCTTTACCGGTCCGGCGGCGGCGGGCCTGTTCCGGCTCGCCTTCCAGCTTTCCCGGGCTCTGGCCAAAGTTTCGACGCTGATCTCCCGCTCCACCTATGCGGAGCTTAATCATGTGCTTGCATCAGACGGACATGAGGCCCTGCGCAAATTATTGCGCAAGACCGACCGGATCGCGCTTGTCGCCGGTATTGCACTGCTGTTGGTCATAGCGGCGCTTGGAAAACCGATATTATGGCTGATCGCGGGCAGCGAATTTTCGGGAGCCTATCCGATCCTGCTGGTGCTGGGCCTTGCCGCCTCCATAGACTTTATCGGCATCAATTATGAACCGGCCCTGCTTGCCGCGACGAGTGGCGGCAGCGTGCTTCGCTTGCGCCTGATCGGCGCAGTGGTGCAGCTTGCCCTGCTGGCCCTGCTATTGCCGCCGCTGGGCGCCATAGGCGCGGCATGGTCGATCGCGGCCTCATCGGCCACGACATTCCTGCTATTCCATATCGCTGTGCGACGACATGTTCACAATGGGCAGAAAATGAAAAAGGACTGACCGGCAGGAAAACCGAATTCAGCAGGCGCAATCCGCTCGCATATTAAGCAGGTGGGCAACAGCGACCATCGAAACCCCGATGATCGTGGCGATGGCTTCGCCCAGACCATGGGGTACGAACAGCGCGGTTGCCATCACCAGCAACCCGATCCCGCCCGCAATGCTCGGCATCAATAACCGATGACGCCGAATGCCGGCTCCCAATGCCAATGCACCGATCACTATGGCCAGAACCAACCCCACCTCATGGATAATCGGCGCGGTGAACAAATGTCCTAATGACGACAATGCCCCCAGCAACACGACCGTGGCCACGCAATGCACCGCGCACAGGGTCGACAGACCGATCGCAACGCGATCAAGACTCACCCAGTTTTTGGTAGAATCAAACATGTCCTCTCCGGAATGGCGGGACCCAGATATAGAGAGAAGCCATAGAAGTTACAATATATCATTCCTGAAACGAGCAAGGCCTATATTCGGCTTCCCTCCTCTTGCAAAGCATCAGGGGGAAGCGCATGGCATGCAGCCATGCCTTCGCCCTCTTCCCCGTTCGCCTCGCATTCCCTTAATTCCGGTGCGCGCCGGATGGCCAGCTGGCTGTTCTTCGTCGCGGCGCTGGTGGTTTCCATGGTCGTCGTCGGCGGCGCCACTCGCCTGACAGAGTCGGGCCTGTCCATTACCGAATGGAAGCCCGTAACCGGCGCCCTCCCGCCGCTCTCTCATGCGCAATGGATGGAGGAATTCCATAAATATCAGCAGATCCCGGAATATCGGCAGATCAACCGGGGTATGAGCCTTGACGATTTCAAGTTTATTTTCTTCTGGGAATGGTCGCACCGGCTGCTCGGCCGGCTGATCGGCGTCGCTTTCGCGCTGCCGCTACTATGGTTCGCGATCAGGCGCGCAATCCCGAAAGGCTATGGTCCGCGCCTGCTGGCGTTGCTCGCGCTCGGCGGCCTGCAGGGAGCGATCGGATGGTGGATGGTGGCCAGCGGTCTTGTCGATCGCACCGATGTCAGCCATTATCGTCTTGCGGTCCATCTCGTAACGGCGCTGTTGATCACGGCGGGCCTCGTCTGGACCGCGCTCGACCTGCTCGATCTCAGCCGCGCCCCGCGCACCCGTCCCGCCCGCCTGACGCCCTTCGCCATGGCGACGGCACTCATATTGCTGATCCAGCTCATCTGGGGCGCCTATGTCGCGGGCCTCAATGCGGGCTATGTCGCAAGCGACTGGCCACTCATGCAGGGACGCTTCATTCCAGACGGAATTGCATGGCATGGATCGCTTTGGGCAACGGTCAGTTCCGATCCCTATCTCATCCATTTTTTCCATCGCTGGTGGGCATGGGTGACGGCGGCAATGCTGATCCTGCTCGCCCGCCGCGCGAAGCGGAGCGGGCACAGAAAGGCCTCGGTCGCGCTCCAGGCACTTGTCGGCACTCAGATAGTATTGGGCATATCTACGGTCATGAGCGGCATCGCCCTGCCCCTTGCCGTCGCGCATCAGGGCGTAGGGGCGCTGGTAGTGGTCGCAACGACATGGGCAGCGCATTCCATCGGTCGCGACAAAGGAAAATGGGCATGAGCGGCATCACGATTCTCTACACTATGTTTCCCGATCGGGAATCCGCTCTCCGGGTCGTCCGTCAGTGTGTTCGCGATGGCCTTACCGCCTGCGCCAATATCCTCGCCCCTTGCAGCTCAGTCTATGAATGGGAAGGCGACATCGTCGAAAATGAGGAAATCCCCGTCATTTTCAAAACGACGGCCGCCCGTGTGGACCAACTGATCGAGGAACTGTCGATCATGCACCCCTATGATGTGCCAGCGATCCTTTCGTGGCCGATCGTACGGGCCCCGCATAGCTTTGCCAAATGGGTCAACGAGCAGGTGCATCGTTGAGAGGTATTATTTTACCCGCCTCATCTGCCCCGCTTTTGCTTGACTTTTCACCCCCTGATCGTCATTAGCGCCCATCTCCTCCGGCCATTTCGGCATGGAGCATCGGATAATCAGGAGTTTTCGGGCCATGAAGGCGCTGATGAAAACGACCAAGCCGGCAACCCCGGCGACGGTGGAAAAAAAGTGGATACTGATCGACGCCGAAGGGCTCGTCGTCGGCCGTATGGCGAGCATTGTCGCCAATATCCTGCGCGGCAAGCACAAACCGAGCTTCACCCCGCATGTCGATTGTGGTGACAATGTCATCATCATCAACGCGTCCAAAGTGAAGTTCACCGGCCGCAAGCTGACCGACAAAGTCTATTACAAGCACACCGGCTATGCCGGCGGCATCAAGGCGATCACACCGCAGAAGGTTCTGGAGGGCCGCTTTCCGGAGCGCGTTCTGGAAAAAGCGATTGAGCGCATGATCCCGCGCGGCCCGCTTGGCCGCCAGCAGATGCGCAACCTGCGCATCTTCGCCGGCGCAGAGCATCCCCATGAAGCCCAGAACCCGGAAGTGCTCGACATCGCTTCCCGCAACCGCAAGAACAAGGTGGGTGCATAATGACCGATAATCGTCAGTCCCTTTCCGATCTGGGCAATCTGACCGCCGCCGCACCCGTTGCCGCTGCTCCGGCTCCCGAAGCCGATGCGCCCGTCGCACCGGTTGTCGTCAGCGAAGCTCCGCTGCGTCAGCAGGAGCTGGACAAGCAGGGCCGCGCCTATGCCACCGGCCGCCGCAAGGATGCCGTTGCCCGCGTCTGGGTGAAGCCCGGCACCGGCAAGGTCACCGTCAACGGCCGCGATCAGGGCGTCTATTTCGCCCGTCCGACGCTGCGCCTCATCATCAACCAGCCATTCGCCGTCACCGACCGCGAAGGCCAGTATGATGTCGTCTGCACCGTCAAGGGTGGCGGCCTCTCCGGTCAGGCCGGTGCGGTCAAGCACGGCATCGCTCAGGCGCTGACCAAATATGAGCCCGCTCTGCGCGGCGCGGTGAAGAAGGAAGGCTTCCTCACCCGCGACAGCCGCACCGTCGAACGCAAGAAGTACGGCCGCGCCAAGGCACGCCGCAGCTTCCAGTTCTCGAAGCGCTGATCGGGTTTTCCCATCATATTTCAGAAAAGGGCCGGTTTCTCCGGCCCTTTTTTTATGGGCCGAAGCCCCAGGGCTGATCGACATTCAAAAGATGATGAGCCCAAAATGCTGATTTTGCATGCCCGGTTGAAACGAACCACGCATCTCGTTTCAACTCAACCGGGCGTGCAGATATGTTACCATCGGGAGCACGAAAGAGCCCGATTTGCAGGTCGTCGGGGTGCCCAAAAGCAATCCTGCCCCCTGCTGGCGGAGCCGTTGAGGCATCCCATTGGCACGCCTATCGGAACGACCTGCCAGCAGAGAAGCCCGATAGCCTTTTTGGAGGCAGACGACACACCAAAGGCTGCACGCATAACGACCACAAGAAGAGCCATGCCCTCGCCTTTCACCGAGAGCAGCCTAGGGCGGATCGACATTCAGCCCTGACGGCCTGCAAATGGCGCTTTCGCGCGCTTCCGGTGCTCACGTACCTTGAGTACGCTCCGCTCCGGAT
>SBGG01000056.1 GCA_006226685.1 Sphingomonadales bacterium | reverse complement strand
CCCGCTACGACAAGGATCCCGCCAATTTCATCGCGGCCGTCAAACTCATCTGCACCCGCATCTGGTGCGCCGCTTAATGAGTCGACGCCCTAGGTGTCCCCAAAGACTATACTCGATCGGTCGAACTCTATAGGCGAGCCGCCGAGAAAGGTTTACCGGCGGCGCAATTTGGAATGGGCGTCGCTTACGCGTTTGGAAAAGGCGTTCCACAAGATAAAGCGGCAGCAATAGACTGGTACTCAAAGGCAGCCAATCAAGGGTATGCTGAAGCTCAATTCAATCTTGGCGCCAGTTATGCTGGCGGACTCGGCGTGCCAAAGAATATGAATGAAGCAATCAAATGGTATCTTAGAGCCGCCAATCAAGGACACGGCGGCGCGCAATTCAATCTGGGATTTGCCTATGGATTAGGTACAGGCGTGCCAGTGAGTCTGGTCGAAGCATATAAATGGTTCACCCTCAGCGCGTCTCAACCCGAAACAACTCAGCCAGATGCCGCAATTAAAAACCGAGACTACGCAGCTTCGCAGATGACGGCAGCCCAACTTGATGAAGCGAAAAAACTTGTAGCTGAGTGGCAACTTCATGTGGATGCAAGAAAGCACTGAAATGAGATCCTTCCAGCTATTGGTTGGATAGCAAAACTTAGCGCTTGCGCCAAAAGCCGCCGTTCCGGCCCGGCAACATTGCTGCTGATGGAAGCGCAAATGAGAATGTTCGCCATTTCCCATCACCGCCATTCTCGCGCCGAGGCACCGTTTCCAACATTAGCCAAGCACGCGGCCGTCTTTAAGTAAAGCAAATCGAAGCAGGACGGATACGGTCCCGTCGCATTCCAAAACAGACCATCAGACCCCATCCAAAATGTGGGAACGTCTGTGGTATCAGTTTTGAATGATCGCAGGATTATCGCATAAAATCAACGCGATAAATTGCTTTACTGGTGACCCCTACGGGAATCGAACCCGTGTTTCAGCCGTGAAAGGGCCGCGTCCTAGACCGCTAGACGAAGGGGCCATGCCGGTTGCTGGTGAAGCGCCCCGGCGAGGTGAGGGCGGCATTAGGGGGAACCGGCAGCGCGGTCAACCCGCAAAAATGCAAAAATTTTTCTTCTTTCCTTTCTTGCCGGTTCACGCCCATGCGGCGTCGTCGATATGGAGTTCCGCCGTACGTCCGCCGCCCCAGTCATCGATCTTTGCCCGGCCGGCGATCCATAACCGCCGATCGCGGCTGCCATGGAGCAGTTCCTGCCCCATCAGGCTGTCGGCCTGACGGAAAGCCACGGCCTTGAGCGAGGCGCCGTCCTGCCCGGCCACCACAAGCCTTACATGGCCATTGCCCACTATATCGGCCTTGATGAGGCGCGCCGGGCCAGAGGCAATACGGGGGGCGGGCCAGCCGACGCCATAGGGGCCGCCCTGATCGAGGGAGCGCACCAGATCAGGATTGACCCCCCTCGGCGCCACCATCGCATCGAGCAGCAATACTCGTTCCGACCGGGCGGCCCCGACCGCCTCTGCCAGCCGCTCGTCCAGAAAGGCGTGCAGCGCTTCTATCTTTTCTCCCGCCACGGTAAGGCCGGCAGCCATTGCGTGACCGCCCCCGGCAACGAGCAGGTCCATATCCTTCGCAGCCAGTACGGCCGCGCCGAGGTCCACGCCGGTAATGGAACGGCCCGATCCCTTGCCCGTGCCGTCCTCGTCCAGCGCGATGACGAGTGCGGGCAGCCCGAATTTCTCCTTCAGGCGTCCGGCGACAATGCCAATCACGCCGGGGTGCCAGCCATGCCCGGCGACCATGATTACCGCGCGATTCGTCTGGCTCGCGGCCATCTGCTCCGCCTGTTCCTGCACCATCGCTTCGATCGCGCGGCGTTCCTCGTTCAAACGGTCGAGTTCTGCGGCGATGGTCCGGGCCTCGTCTTCGTCTCGGGTGGTCAGCAGGCGCACGCCAAGATCCGATTTGCCGACCCTGCCGCCTGCATTGATGCGAGGACCAAGCGCGAAGCCCAGATCATGACATAATGGTGCGCGCACCAGACGGCTCGCCTGTGCCAGCGCGACCAGTCCGCCATTGCCCTCACGGGCCATGACTTTAAGGCCCTGGGCCACGAAGGCGCGATTGAGCCCGCGCAATTGCGCCACATCGGCCACGGTGCCGAGCGCGACGAGATCGAGCAAAGCCATCAGATCGGGTTCTGAGCGCCCATCAAACCATCCTCGGGCGCGCAATGCCCGCACCAGCGCGACGCCCAGCAGGAAGGCGACCCCGACAGCGGCAAGGTGGCCATGGGCTGCCGCTGCTTCATTCTCATCGAGCCGATTGGGATTGACCAGCGCAAGGGCAGGGGGGAGCGCGGTTGCACATTTATGATGGTCGACCACGATCACATCGACGCCCACGCCCTGCGCCATTTCCAGCGCCTCGAACGCCTGCGCGCCGCAATCGACGGTGACGATCAGGCTCGATCCGCTTTCGGCCAGCCGCACCAGCGCCTCGCCCGAGGGGCCATAGCCCTCCATCAACCGGTCAGGGATATAATAGCCCGCCTCCAGCCCGAGTTCGCGCAGCAGCCGGATCAGCAGCGCCGCGCTGGTCGCGCCGTCGACATCATAATCGCCATAGACTGTAACCTGTTCATCAGCGGTCACGGCATCGGCCAGCCGCTCCGCAGCGCGATCCATGTCACGAAAAATCGAAGGATCAGGCAGAAACTGGCGGATAGTCGGGGTACGGTGGGCCTCCACTTCTTCCCTCGGACAGCCGCGCGCGATCAGCAATTGCGTGATAAGATCATCGGGCCGGGCGCTTTCATCCATCATGCCCGCCCTGTCGCCGCGCCAGCACCATGTCTGGCCCGACATCGAAAGCGGGATTTGCGAAAGGGGAATCTGGCTGGTCATCTGGCGCATTCCTCTGTCCTAAGCCGCTATGGCGGCCGCGCAAGCGGCAGCCTGATAATCGGACTCTTTTCTTCTTTCTCACGGTCAGGCGCTTGCCAGTGCCTTCAATCGCCCTATCTTCTGCTGACATAAATCCAGCGCCGAGAGAATCTTCCCTTATGTCGTCCGTCATTTCTGTGCGTGGCCTTGGCAAATCCTATGCTTCCGGCCACGTCGCGCTTCATTCCGTCGACCTTGATATAGAAGAGGGAGAGATTTTCGCCCTGCTCGGGCCCAATGGCGCGGGCAAAACCACACTTATCAGCATCATCTGCGGGCTGGTCACATCGTCCTCCGGGCAGGTGCTGGTCGGCGGACACGACATCATTCACGATTATCGTGCGACGCGGGAGGCAATCGGACTGGTGCCGCAGGAACTGCACACCGATTCTTTCGAAAAAGTGATCTCCACCGTGCGTTTCAGCCGGGGACTGTTCGGCAAACCGCGCGACGATGCCTATATCGAGAAAATCCTGCGCGACCTGACATTATGGGACAAGCGCGATGCTAAGATCATGGAATTGTCCGGCGGCATGAAGCGACGGGTGATGATCGCCAAGGCGCTGGCACACGAACCGCGCATCCTGTTTCTCGACGAACCCACAGCCGGGGTCGATGTCGAGTTGCGCAAGGATATGTGGCGTCTGGTGCGAAGACTGCGCGAAACCGGCGTCACCATCATCCTTACCACCCATTATATCGAGGAAGCCGAGGAGATGGCCGATCGCGTCGGCGTCATCAGCAAGGGGAGGCTGATGCTGGTCGAGGACAAGGATGCGCTGATGCACAAGCTGGGTAGCAAGACGCTGACCATTCATCTTGAAACGCCGCTGGCCACCATTCCCGCAGAGCTGTCTCGCTGGAACCTCAACCTCAAATCGGAAGGAGGCGATCTCGAATATCTGTTCGATGCCCGATCCGGGGAGGGGAGCGGCGTTTCGGCATTGTTGCGAGAGGTTGATACGCTCGGAATCGGTTATACCGATCTCAGCACCAGGCAGAGTTCGCTGGAGGATATTTTCGTCGGCCTTGTCCACGCTGGGGATGTCCCCGCGGGAACCGAAGGGGTGGAAGGGGAAAAGGCATGAGCGGAGCAGCCGTCAACTGGCGGGGCATTGCCGCCATATACCGTTTCGAACTGCATCGCTTCGGCCGGACTTTCTGGACCAGCCTGATGACGCCGGTGATTACCACCTCGCTCTATTTCATCGTATTCGGTTCGGCCATCGGGTCGCGCATGGCGGAGATAGACGGCATTCCCTATGGCGCGTTCATCGTGCCCGGCCTCATCATGCTGTCGATGTTGCAGGAGAGCATCTTCAACGCCAGTTTCGGTATCTACATGCCCAAGTGGACCGGCACCATCTACGAGATACTTTCGGCACCGCTTTCCCCGCTTGAAACCGTCATCGCCTATGTCGGTGCGGCGGCGAGCAAATCGATGATCGTCGGGCTGGTGATTTTCGCGACCGCCCATTTGTTCGTCGATGTCGAGGTGCTGCACCCGCTGATGATGCTGGCCTTCATGGCGGTGATCGCTATCAGTTTCTGCCTGTTTGGTTTCATTCTCGGTATCTGGGCGCAAAGTTTCGAACAGCTTCAGTTCGTGCCGCTGCTGGTCATCATGCCGATGACCTTTCTCGGCGGGGCGTTCTATACCATCACGATGCTGCCGGATCCTTGGCGGACGATTACGCTGTTCAACCCGGTTATCTATCTCATCAGCGGGTTTCGCTGGACCTTCTTCGGTCAGGGCGATGTCGCCATCGGGATCAGCCTGTCGGTCATCGCCGCGATGCTGCTGGCCTGTACGGGGATGGTGATCTGGGTGTTCCGGACCGGCTATCGTCTCAAGAAATAGGATTGTTGATGGAATTTTTTGATGGGCGTTACGCCCTGATAACCGGGGCGGCCTCCGGGATCGGCGAAGCCGTGGCGGAGGCGCTGGCGGCACGGGGCGCAGCGCTGGCGCTGGTCGATTGCAATGGGCCTGCTCTCGATGCGCTGTGCGATCGTCTGGGCGACGCCGTGCGCCTGAAACAAACAGGCGATGTTGCCGATGAAGCATTGTGGGATTCAATCGCGGCGGATCTGGCCGGACTGGATTGCGCGGTCGTCAATGCGGGCATTGCCGGTGCCGGAGCAATTGTCGATCTGCCTTTCGCTGAATGGCGGCGGATCGTCTCCGTCAATCTCGATGGGGCATTTCTGACGCTGAAGGCGGCGATGCGCGCGATGAAGCAGGAGGCGAGGGGAGGCGCCA
Organism: Sphingomonadales bacterium; assembly: GCA_006226685.1. Taxonomy (GTDB): domain Bacteria; phylum Pseudomonadota; class Alphaproteobacteria; order Sphingomonadales; family Sphingomonadaceae; genus Sphingobium. The sequence continues at coordinate 61,703 of SBGG01000056.1, read as the reverse complement.
TCGTGCTCACATCCTCCGCTTCCGGAGTGAAGGCGGAGCCGGGCGTCGCGGCTTATGGCGCGTCGAAGGCGGCGATGATCCATCTTGCTAAAGTGGCGGCGAAGGAAGGCGCACCCGATGCTATCCGCGTCAATGCAATCGCCCCGGGCGGGGTTGAAACGCCGGTCTGGAGAGAGATGCCTTTCTTCGCGGATCTGGTGCGGGAGAAAGGCGGCGAAGCGGCCGCATTCCGGGCAATAGCCGAAATGGCGACGCCTCTGGGCCGCTATGCCCGGCCTGACGAGATCGCAGGCCAGATAGTGTTTCTGCTATCGGATCTGGCCGCCACGATTACCGGAACGACCCTGACAAGTGATGGCGGCTACAGCCTCTAAGGGGGGATTTCACGCCGGGCAGGGCCGGAGCGATGGTTTCCCATGCTCCGGCTGCCGATTCTTACTTATCCTTGTTTTCGCTGCGATGCTCGCCCTTGACCCAGCGAACGGTGCCGGACGAGGCGCGCATCACCACGCTGTCGGTTGTCATCAGGCCGCCGGGCAAACGCTTGACACCGCGCAGCAGAGATCCGTCGGTGACGCCGGTTGCGGCGAAGATGCAGTCGCCCTTCGCCAGTTCCTTGAGGTCATAGACCTTATCGAGATCGGTGATGCCCCATTTGCGGGCACGTGCCTTCTCATCGTCGTTGCGGAACAGCAGGCGACCCTTGAACTGACCGCCGACGCAGCGCAGCGCGGCACAGGCCAGAACGCCTTCGGGAGCGCCGCCCGACCCCATATAGATGTCGATGTTGGTTTCGGGATTGGTGGTCGCAATCACCCCGGCCACGTCGCCGTCCGGGATCAGCATGATGCCGCAACCGATGGCGCGCAATTCCGCGATCAGTTTTTCATGACGGGGACGATCGAGGACGCAAACGATGATTTCATTGGGCTGCACGCCCTTTGCCCTGGCAACCGCCTCGACATTTTCCTTCACCGACTTGTTGAGGTCGATGATGTCATCGGGATAGCCCGGGCCAACCGCCAGCTTGTCCATATAGACGTCGGGCGCATTGAGCAGGCCGCCTTCCTCGGAAATGGCGAGCACCGCGAGCGCGTTGGGGCCCGCCTTGGCGGTGATTGTCGTACCTTCGAGCGGATCGAGAGCAATGTCGATCTTCGGCCCCGTACCGATGGCGCAGCCGACTTTCTCACCGATATAGAGCATCGGCGCCTCATCGCGCTCGCCTTCGCCGATAACGACGGTGCCATCCATGTACAGATCGTTGAAGGCCATGCGCATGGCTTCGACTGCGGCGGCATCGGCTGCTTTCTCGTCACCGCGCCCGATCAGCCGGGAGGCTGCGATTGCTGCGGCTTCGGTAACACGTACCATTTCCAGCACCAGCACGCGGTCGAGAACCGAACTAGCCTTCACTACCATCTTTTCTGTCCTCTTAATATGTTTCGGCCTGCCCGATAGGGAGCGGGGAGCAGATTGTCGAGAGTGGCTTTGCGCCTTCCGCCCGATTCGGTTCAAGAGCCGTTTCAGTCCAATATATGCATCACCATCGGCGCGGCGATCAGGGCATCCGACCCCGAAAGCGCATCAAGTGTCTGGCGAATCGCGCTTTCCGCGCTGTGATGGGTGACGATGATGAGCAGCACGGAGCCGTCCTGCTGGGCGCCCCGCTGTATCACGCTTTCGATCGACACACCGGCATCGCGCATCGCGGCCGCAATCTCGGCCAGCACGCCCCGGCGATCCTGCACGATGAAACGCAAATAGGTGCGACCGGCGCGTTTGCCGCTGTCGGCCTTGGGCTGCTGCGCCAGCTGGGCGACCTGCATGGCAAACGGATCGCCATATTCGTCCCGCGCGACATCGATAAGGTCGGCGACCACGGCAGAGGCGGTGGGGCCTTCTCCGGCTCCGGCCCCCTGGAAGAAGAGGCTGCCGACAAAATTGCCTTTGGCCACGACGGCGTTGAGCGAACCATCGACATGGGCGAGCGGATGGCCGACCGGAACCAACATCGGGTGAACACGCTGAAACAACCCGTCCTCGCCATTTTCAGCGACACCGACGAGCCGGATCTTATACCCCAGCCCGGCGGCCTCCCTGATGTCGTCCGCCGTGACGTCGCGAATGCCGGTGATGTCGATGCTGTCGAAATCGATCTGCGTGCCAAAGGCGAGGCTGGCGAGGATAGAAAGCTTGTGGGCGGCATCGATGCCATCAATGTCGAAGGTCGGGTCGGCTTCGGCAAACCCGAGCGCCTGCGCCTCCTTCAGCACGTCGCCAAAATCGCGGCCTGCCTTTTCCATCGTCGTGAGGATATAATTGCAGGTGCCGTTGAGGATTCCGTAAACATGGGCGATCTCATTGGCGGCGGCGCCTTCGCGCAGCCCCTTGATGACCGGAATTCCCCCCGCGACAGCGGCTTCATATTTGAGCGGGATCGCGGCCTGTTCGGCGAGCCGGGCGAGATCCATGCCGTGATGGGCCAGCATCGCCTTATTGGCGGTGACAAGAGGCTTGCCCGCACCCAGGGCCGTCTGCGCCAGGGAGAGGGCCGGTCCATCCGACCCGCCGATCAGTTCGACGACAATGTCGACCGCATCGCTGCGCGCGAGATCGTTCATATTGTCGAACCATTGAAAACCCGAAATATCGATGCCGCGATCCTTTGTGCGATCACGCGCCGATATGGCGCTGATCTCGATCGGGCGGCCCGCGCGGCGGCTAATCAGTTCCCGGTTGGTTTCGAGAAGGCGCACGACTCCCGTGCCTACTGTTCCCAGACCAACGAGGCCGACCCGCATCGGGCGCTGATATTTCATTTTTATGTCCTGTTACCTGATCAGACTATCAATGGTCCCGCTCAAATGGCGCGGGGTTTTGGCTCCGCTACAATGTGCGACCGCAACTGCCAAGGCTTTCCAGCACCAGTTTATAGTCCCGCCTCGCCGCCTCAGCATCCAGCAGGGGCAGGGAGCGGGTGGATTCGCTGGGCAGCTTGGGGGGCAGGGCACAGGCCAGCCGGTACCAGAGCAGCGTATCGGTGGGAGGGGGGACTGCCGATTCATCCACAATTTCCCCCAGTGAGACGCCCCAATGCGGCACTTCGCCGGGCCGTCTCAGGATGGAAAGCGAAACCGGTGCACCATTTTCCGTTTTCAGGAAAATCTGGGTTTCGCTCTCCCCGGCAATCGTGCCCGCTATGTGGAACGCATCGCCCACGCCGATAATGGCCGGAGGCGAATCGGCGCGCAGTAACTCGGACGTGATGGAGCGAGCCTTTTGTTCCAGATCCTCGGTCCAGGGCTGGATCGCGTTACGAGAGGTAAGCTGTATTTCTCCGGGTTTTCGGCCGGGTCGGGCGAACAGCATAACGGTGACCTTCTTGCGGAGATAATCGGGCCGAACCTGCCCCTTTGGTACATCCCGGACAAGAAAGGTCAGCGTGGGGGCAACGCCACTGTCTCCTCGAATCAGAGCCTCCACCCGGGCGGTTGTCAGATAATAGGAAATTGGCGATGCCCCACCTTCTGCTGCTGCGACGTTAACCTTCTTCCGCCCTTCGATCCGGGCCTTGATGACAAGGGGGGAGGCGATGATGAGGTCTGCAGAATCAGCGTAGGAGGCGAGAGCGGACGATTTCGATTCGCCTGAGAGGGTGGGCGGAGCCGCTGTGGCGATTGCGCTTTGGGTTGACAAAATAGCCAATACTATCAAAGATATGAATGGTATTTTGCGGCGCATCCGCCCGACCGGTAGGGAAATCATCATTTGTCCACTTTCCACATGTGTTTTCCATGCCACACGCAAACTTTTTCGTATTTTTGCGGTTTCCCGTGAGGCAATACGTCATAAAGCGTTTGCGTCCAACCGTTGGGCGCGATAGGAAGATTGTAAATATACATAGAACGTACAGGGGGCCTTGGGGTTCGCGGTTATCCGCTTGCCTTTTGGCCCTTAAAAACGGGTGTCGTCTTTTTTGTTAATCTGCAGCTGAGTTAAGGAGTGTCGTTGCTGGATGGCCTACGCTGACCACTCGGAGACATCGAGTCGTACGATCTCGATAGTCGTCGTCGCCCTTATTCACGTTGTTCTCGGCTATGCTTTTGTGACCGGTCTCGGCATGAAATATGTAAAGAAAGCCGCTGAACAGCTGAATGTTATCGATGTGAAGGAAGAGCCGCCGCCGCCGGACGAACCGCCGCCGCCGCCGCCTCCCAAGCCGGCCGAAATGCCGCCGCCGCCGGTTGTCGCTCCGCCGCCAATCGTGCAGACACAGGCGGTTGCTCCGGTGATCCAGACCGCGCCGAGGCCGGTTCCTCTGCCTCCGGTTCTGCCGCCGACGCCGGCCCCGCCGCCGCCGGCTCCGCCCAAGCCCGCAAAGGCTGTTGAGCCTCGTGGTAATCCGGGCGGATGGTTCGATAATGACAGGGACTATCCTTCCCGCGCATTGCGTGAGGAACGCGAGGGTACCGTCGCTGTGCGATTGTCGATTGATGAAAATGGCCGTGTGTCCAATTGCTCGGTTACAAGGTCGAGCGGATCGGATGATCTCGATCAGAAGACCTGCGAGATTTTCTCGCGCCGTGGACGCTTCAGGCCGGCTGAGGACTCAAATGGCAACAAGATTGCGACCACCTGGAACTCTCCGGGTATCGTCTGGAAGATTGTGCAATAGTCCTTTGTCTTTTTGTCATTGCAATTCTTGTTTTGAGAGGGAAGTTTTACCATGTTGATCTCCGTTCTTGCGGCTGCTGCGCCTGCCGCTGCTGAGGCGAACCCGTACGGTCTCGCCGCCGCGCTTCGTGAAGGCGGCCTCATCTCGCAGACCGTGTTCGGCATTCTTTGCCTTATGTCGATTTTCTCCTTCTACATCCTCTTCACCAAGCTCATCGAGCAGCAGAAGATCATCGGTCAGGGCAAGAAGGTTCATCAGACCTTCTGGCGCTCTGCATCGCTGAAGGAAGGTGGCGCCAAGCTGGAAAAGAACACTGCCTATAAGCAGCTCGTCGATGACGGCCTGGCCGCTCAGGAGCAGCACGGCAAGCTGACCGATCCGGTTGAAGCCCATGAGTGGTTGCACGGTTCGCTGGCTCGTTCGGAAGCCGCTATCAACTCGAAGCTGGGCGGTGGCCTCGCTTTCCTCGCGACCGTCGGCGCAACCGCTCCGTTCATCGGTCTGTTCGGTACGGTTATCGGCATCTATCGCGCGCTCATCAAGATCGGCGCGTCGGGTCAGGCCTCGATCGATACCGTCGCCGGTCCGGTCGGTGAAGCGCTCATCATGACCGCTCTGGGTCTGGCCGTCGCCGTTCCCGCGGTTCTGGCCTATAACTGGCTGCAGCGCCGCAACAAGTCGATCGCTGAAGATCTGGCCAGCTTCTCGGTCGATGTTCTGGGCTATCTGGTTTCCGGCGGTCAGGTCCGTCCGACGGTCGCCGCTGCCCCGACAGCCGCCGCACGTCCGGCTGCGACTGCCGCCAAAGCCTGATTACCGGCATGGAGTGAGGCCGCGCCTCCCGGGCGCGGCCATAGCTCGAAGGGCATGGTGCCCGAGATATTATGCAAGAGTTAGGATACTGATCGATGGCAATGAGCGTTGGATCCGACGGCGGCGATGAAAAGCCGATGTCCGACATCAACACGACTCCGCTCGTCGACGTCATGCTGGTGCTCCTCATCATCTTCTTGATCGCGGTTCCTGTCGTGGTCCAGACGATCGATCTGCAGCTTCCCAAGGTGGCGTTTGAACCAACAACGACGAAGCCGGAGAATGTCTCGCTTTCCGTCACCGCCGATAAAGACGGGACGTGCATGGTTTATTGGAACCTTACGCGCGTCAACTCGAGCGAATTGCTCGATCGTGCGGTTGCCAAGCTGAAGGCCGACATCGAAAAGGCTGGCGGCGTTGAAAATATGGCGCCAGAGGATTTGCCCGAAGTGCACATTCGGGGTGATGTCAACACGCCTTACCGCTGCATTGGCGGCACGATTTACACCATGCAGATGGCTGGTTTCCCGAAAGTCGGCTTTATTTCCCAGCCGGATCCGGGCGACATCAAAGTTCAGCGTCTGTAAGCGTTTCGCAGGAGTTTAGACCATGGCCATGAGTGGCGGTAGAGACGATGGTGAACCGATGATGGAAATGAACACGACGCCGCTTATCGACGTCATGCTCGTTCTCCTCATCATGTTCATTATCACCATTCCGATCCAGACCCACGCGGTCAAGATCGACCTTCCCAACAATGCCAATAATCCTCCGCCAGACGCGGTGGATCCGGTGAAGAACAAGGTTGCGATCGATGCAGCCGGAACCATCACCTGGAATGGCTCACCGATCGACAAGCTGACTCTGCGTCAATATCTGAAGGCCTCTATGGCACTTCCGGTTGAACCTGAGTTGCAGTTCCAGCCCGATCGTCAGACCCGCTATGTCGTGGTCGATGAGGTGCTGGCCATCATCAAGCAGTCCAAAGTGACCAAGCTTGGTTTTGTTGGTAACGATCAGTACGCCAATTTCTGATCCAAACCGTCCTTGAGGCGAATGGAAGATGTTGGATGGAAAAGGGGGCCTTGAGCTCCCTTTTTTATTGCCCTGATCCCGCCGTCCCAGACGGGCGATCTGGCCCGATTTGGTCTTGGAGCGGGCGCCAGACCGGTTCGATGATGAAGTCTGTCTTTGCTTTTCCTGGAGAGGGGAATAGGATAAGCGATACAAAATCCGATTTAACCGGATATTTACGATATTTGCTTAGTCCTGCTCGCAAGAGGGACGCGCTATCGTATGACATTTGTCGATAAAAAACCTGTTCCTGCTTCTCTTGACCGTGGTTGTGGTCGAAGGACTGCGTTGATTGGCGTCAAGTTGCGGCGTCCCGGAGAAACCTGGTTTACCAGTCGCGTCGCCAACCTTTCTGAAACCGGATTTTGCCTGCAAAGTTTTGTCACGTTAAAACCTGGTATGACGCTCTGGATCATGTTCTCAGGGTTCGAGGGGCGCCGCGCCACCGTGGTCTGGACTAAGGGGCATGAGGCTGGATGCATGTTCGAAACACCGCTGCATCGGGCCATTTTTGAGCATATCGTCCGTGTCAGCGATCAGGATTGATATCATCTGACATCGATGCTTTCCTTTCATTCGAAGAAATCAGGCGATTGATGTCGAAAGCACAATATTTTGGCGGGGAAGGGCAGTTCCACGGGAAATGAAAAGCCGGGCTTATGGCCTCTTCAGCTTATCATTCACGCTTTCTCGCTTTTGCTTCCTGAGATGTTCATATCGGCAAGCCGGGCATAAAGGCCGGACTTTTGCATCAATTCCTCATGCTTACCCTGTTCGACAATGGTGCCGCCATCCATCACGACAATGCGATCCGCCGCGCGGATAGTTGACAGCCGGTGGGCGATCACGATCGTCGTGCGATCCTGCATCAGCCGGTCGAGCGCCTGCTGAACCAGATGCTCTGACTGGGTATCGAGAGCGGAGGTCGCCTCATCCAGCAACAATATCGGGGCATCACGTAACAAGGCGCGGGCGATTGCGATCCGTTGGCGCTGACCGCCGGACAAACGCGCGCCATTTTCGCCAAGAAATGTATCAAGCCCTTGCGGCAATTCGCGCAGGAAACTTTCGGCATTGGCAGCGCGCGCGGCCTGCCATATTTCATCATCGCTTGCCGACCAGCGGCCATATCGCAAATTATCGCGTGCCGAGGCGGCGAATATCACGGTTTCCTGTGGAACGAGAGCCATGAGGCTTCGGGCCTCAGCCGGATCAGCATCCGTCAGAGCCACGCCGTTGAGACAAATGGAGCCCTTGTCCGGATCATAAAATCGCAAAATGAGCTGGAGGACGGTACTCTTGCCTGCGCCAGAAGGTCCGACAAGAGCAAGGCGCTCGCCGGGGCGAACGTCCAGGGTGAAATCACGAAGCGCGGCTTGTTCCGGGCGGGTTGGGTAGTGGAATTCGACATGATCGAAAGCGAGGCGTAGGCCGTCTGCCTGTGCGGGAATCGGCGTCGCGCCGGGGCGGGCGGCGATGACCGGTTCGACCCGCATCAGTTCATCAAGGCGGCTGGCGGCGCCCGCGCCGCGCAACAGATCCCCCCAGCTTTCCGAAAGCGCGCCGAAAGCGCCCGCGACAAGCCCGCCTGTCAGTACGAAAGCGGCGATGCTGCCTCCTGTCATCTTGCCTGCCGCGACATCGATAGCGCCCTGCCACATGACAAGGGTTATCGACCCGAAAATCAGGAAGATAGCGATGGCCGTCATGATTGCGCGCATCGAAATGCGTCGCAGAGCAGTGGCAAAGCCGTTCCCGACGGTGGAGGCGAAGCGCTCCGCCTCACGTTCTTCCTGACCGAAGGCCTGAACGATCCGCATTGCGCCCATCACTTCGCTGGTATTGCTGCCAATGTCTGCCAGCCGGTCCTGGCTGAGCCGCGATAACCGTCTGACCCTGCGTCCGAAAATCAGTATCGGCAGCAATATTATCGGGATGCCCAGCAACAGATAGGCGGTCAGCTTGGGAGCGATGGTGAACAGATAGGCGATCCCGCCAAAACCGGTGACCAGATTGCGGAGCGCGATCGATATGGTCGATCCGACGACCTGATCGATAATCGCGGTGTCGGCGGTCATGCGCGCGGCGATTTCCGAAGGGCGGTTTTCCTCGAAATAGCTGGGTGACTGGCGCAGCAGGTTGCGCTGCACGGCCGTCCTCATATCCGCTACCACGCGCTCGCCTAGCCAGGAGACGAAATAGAAGCGGGAAGCACTCGCAATGGCGAGGATGATGACGATGAGTAACAGATATTCGAACCAGCGCCCAATATCGGCAGGATTGCCGTCGCCGGTAAAGCCTCGGTCGATGATGAGCTTGAAACCGCTCGGGATGGCGAGTGTGGCCATCGATGCGATGATAAGCGACAGCCCGGCCAGCGCCAGATGGCCCGGATATCGGGCGGCCATAGCGAACACGCTTTTGAGACTGGAAAGAGACGGTCTGCCCTTTCCGGCGGCATTATCTTGGTCATGAGCAGACATGCAACGGCGCTTAGCAGGGCGTCGCTTCGGCCTCAATGGCGTAGGTAATTTTGCCGTCTGTCGGGTATCATCGGGAGCAGGCACTTCATCGTTGTGCGCCGCGATAAAGAGATCACATCACCACCCACTTGTGCTATCAGTCGATTCTGACGAAGGACAAGATTAGATGTTGTATGACGCATATGAACTGCATCGCAGCTTTCTGGCCGGCGCCAGCGCCATGGCCAATGTCGGCGCGGAGTTGCTGAGCAATCCCGCCAATCCGCTGGCATATTTCGGTGGCGGCCCCATTCTCGCTTCGGCGCTGGAGGTATTTGCCCATGCTGCGGCGCCGCGTGGTAAGCCCGAATTCGGCCTTAAGAGCACAGTTGTCAACGGCAAGGAAGTTCCGGTCACCGAAGTGATCGAGCAACGCAAGAATTTCGCGCAATTGCGTCATTTCGTGCGCAAGGGTGCGCCCAAGGGCCAGCCGAAGCTCCTCATCGTCGCGCCGATGTCGGGGCATTTCGCGACCTTGTTGCGCGGTACGGTGGAACGGATGCTGCCGGGCCATGATGTCTGGATCACCGACTGGCGGGACGCACGTAATGTCCCGATGAGCGATGGCGGCTTCGATCTTGATGATTATATCGATTATCTGATCGAATGGCTGGATCATATCGGTCCCGGCGCCCATATGCTGGCGGTGTGTCAGCCGTCCGTGCCGAGTTATGCGGCGGCCTGCGTCATGGCCGAACGGAATGATCCCAACCGTCCGCGCACGCTCACGATGATGGGCGGGCCGATCGATACGCGGGAAGCGCCCACTGTGGTCAACCAGCTTGCCACCGAACGGCCGATCGCCTGGTTCGAGCAGAATGTGGTTGCAACCGTACCGTTCCAATATGCGGGCGCCGGGCGTAAGGTATACCCTGGCTTCATGCAGCTTGCGGGCTTCATGTCCATGAATCTCGGCAACCACATGGTCAGCCATTGGGAGATGTTCAAACATCTGGTCGACGGCGACGAGGAAAGCGCCGAGGCAACCAAGAAATTCTACGATGAATATCGCTCTGTTTGCGACATGACAGCGGATTTCTATCTCCAGACGGTGCGCGAAGTGTTCCAGAAGCACAGCCTGCCCAAGGGTGAGTTCATGCATCGGGGCAAGCGCATTGATCCGGGCGCGCTGAAAGATGTCGCGTTGCTGGCGGTCGAGGGAGAGCGGGATGATATTTCCGGCCTCGGTCAGACAAAAGCCGCGCTCAAGATTTCGACCAATCTGCCCGATGAGATGAAGAAATATTATATGGCTGTTGGTGTCGGCCATTATGGTATCTTCAACGGCAATAAGTGGCGCACCAAGATCGCTCCGGTCATGGAAAAATGGATTGCCGATCACCAAGGATGAACGGCTAGGGTGAGTGGTAAAGCGATCGTCCTTGCCGGGTCTGGTTCCGTTCTGAGGAAATCGGCATGACACAGCTTGTCTCGGTAGACGTCGAGCGCTGGCCTGTCGCAGGCGCCTTCACGATCAGCCGCGGTGCCAAGACTTTCGTCGATGTGGTGGTCTGCACGGTTGAGGACCGGGGTTTTCGGGGCAGGGGCGAGGCAACCGCCATTTATTATCATGGCGAGACGGCGGAAGGATGCGCGGAAGCAATTCGCCATTATTGCACCCGCAGAGCCGGCGCACCACTCACGCGTGAGGCTGTCCATGCCGGAATGCCACGTGGGGCGGCCCGTAATGCACTGGATTGCGCGCTGTGGGACATAGAGGCGCGGCGGACCGGGCAGCCGGTATGGAAATGTGCGGGCCTGGCTGAACCTCGCCCGCTGGCCACGGCCTTTACGATCAGCGTCGATACGCCCGCAAAGATGGAGGAAGGTGCCCGCAAAGCGGTCGCTCGGGGCTTTTCACTGCTCAAGTGCAAGCTGACCGGGGAAGGGGATGCCGCCCGTATCGCGGCCGTGCGGCAGGGCGCGCCCGATGTTCGGTTGATTGTCGATGCCAATGAAAGCTGGCACGAGGCGGATCTGATTGCCGAAACCGAGTGCCTGGCTGCTCTTGGGGTAGAGATGATCGAGCAGCCTGTTCGCCATGGCGAGGAGGTGCGGCTGGCCGGTTTGTCGCCCTCGCTCCCTTTCTGTGCGGACGAAAGCTGTCAGGACAGCGCGGATCTGCCCCGTCTTGGCGATTTTCCTGCGATCAACATCAAGCTCGACAAGGCAGGCGGGCTGACCGAGGCGCTCCATCTTGCGCAGCAGGCGGAGCAGATGGGCAAACGCCTGATGGTCGGGTGTATGTTGTCGACCTCGCTCGGCATTGCTCCGGCTTTTCTGCTCGCGCAGCAGGCCGAATGGATCGATTTAGACGGCGCGCTGTTGCTGGAGCGGGATCGGGAGGGCGGCCTCCCGTTGCGGGATGGTCTGTTGCATCCCGGCATGCTCTGGGGTCTGCCCTGATCCCGCTGCCAGCTCCGCCTGATTGGCAGAGCAACATTATCAGCCGGTGGTGACGCCGGCATCCTGCGGACGGGTGAACGGATAGATCATCGTACCATCCGGCGCCGCAGTGAAGGTTGTCTGCGTCGGATAGGCGAATTCCAGCCCCTCCTCGGCAAAGCGCTTCAATATGCCGATGCCGATCTTGTGCCGCAGGGCAATCGCCGTATCGATATCCGGCCCATTGGCATAGAAATATACTTCGAAATCGAGGCTGCTTGCCCCGAACCCGGCAAAGCCGGCGCGCTGGAACTCGCCACCGCAGGATTCCACCACTTCGCGCAATATGGCGGGGATGCGTTCGGCCTTTTCCGGCGGCGTCTGATAAATGACCCCCACCGGCATCGCATAACGCCGGCGGGCAATATCGGCATAGTTGGTGATCTCTTTCTGCAGCAAATTGGCGTTGGAAATGACCTTCGCCTCGCCATCGACCGATCGCAAACGCGTACTTTTCAGGCCGATATGCTCGACGATTGCGACTGTCTGATCATATTGGATCGCATCGCCCTGCCGAAAGGGGCGATCGAAAATGATCGACAGCGCCGCGAACAGGTCGGAAAATATACCCTGTGCGGCAAGGCCGATGGCGATGCCGCCTATGCCGAGACCGGCGACCAGACCGGTCACATTGACGCCGAGATTGTCCAGCACCATCACCGCAGCGATCGCAAACAGTGCGAAGGTCACCAATATGCGGATCAGGCCCATCGCGTTGGCGAGGGTTTGGCTGCGGTCATTATCCTCGCCGGCACGGCGCTCGATCAGACCGAGGATGAACTCCCGCGCCCAGATCGCCCCCTGCAATACAGCGGCGACCGTGAAGAGGAAGGCAATGGTCCGGTAGATCAGGTCCGGCGGGTTGGCATAGCCCACGACCAGCCGCGCGGCCGCCATGGTCATGAAGAAATGAGTGGTGCGCGAGGCGGTGCGACCGATAAGGGCGGTAAGGTCGGTTGGGGATCGGGCATGGTCGCGCAGCCGGGTAAAGCCATGCTTGACCAGCGTCAGGATCAGGTAAACGACGGAGGCAACGGCAATCGCGACCACGATCTGCAGGGCATGGCTCGAAAGCCAGCCGATGGAGCCTTCGACAAGGTCGTGAATCTGCCCCGGCTGATCGAGCATTCCCGCAAGGATCTGCGATTGATTTTCGGCTTGTTCGGCTGGCATGATTGTCTCGGCGCTGTCTGTTCTATGGCATTGGCACCCTATCAAACATAGGGCCCTCATGCGGTCAATGCATCAACCGTGCCGACTGTTCCCTGCGACGACCAACGCAATGAGGCTGATCGCGGCGGCGGCCGACATGTAAAGCCCCGAAGTACCCACGCCGTAAAGGCTGACCAGCGACTGGGCCACGATCGGGGCAAGCGCCCCGCCCAATATGCCGCCGACGTTGAACGCGAAGGAGACACCCGAATAGCGCAGGCGCACAGGGAAGAGCGACGGTAGCCAGGCGCCGAGCGGACCATAGACGAAACCCATGACGAACAGGCCAAGTGCCAGCGCCGTATAGATGGAAAGATCGGTGGCCGTGCCGAGCAACGGGCCGAAAACCACGCCCATGGGAATAGTGGCGGAGCATCCGGCAATCAGCACGAGGCGCGCGGTCGAAACATCCGCCCACCATCCGGCAAGGATGATACCCGCCGCCATGAACAGAATGGCGCCGAGCTGGATCAGCAGGAAATGCTCGCGCCCGATGCCGAGATTGACCGTGCCGTACCCCAGCGCGAAAGCCGTGGTGATGTAGAAGATCGCATAGCAGGCGACGGTCGCGAAGGTCCCCGCGATCACCGGGACGAGGTGATGGCGCATCACTTCGCCCAGAGGAAGGCGGACGGCTTGCCCTTGTGCGGAGGCCGTCGCAAACTCCGCCGTTTCGGTGAGCTTCAATCTGATCCACAGGCCGAGAATGACCAGGATGGCGCTGGCAAGGAACGGTAAGCGCCAGCCCCATGCCATGAACTGCGCGTCGGTCAGCATCTGGCCGAGCAGCAGGAACAGGCCATTGGCGAAGATGAAGCCGACCGGCGCGCCCAGTTGCGGAAACATGCCGAAGCGCGCGCGCCATCCCGGCGGCGCATTTTCAACCGCCAGCAAGGCCGCGCCGCCCCATTCACCGCCAAGGCCGAAGCCCTGACCAAAGCGCATCACACATAGCAACAGCGGGGCCCACCAACCCATCATCTCATAAGTCGGAAGAAAGGCGATGGCGAGGGTAGAGCCGCCCATCAGCATCAACGACGCGACAAGTGTCGATTTGCGCCCGATCCTGTCGCCATAATGGCCGAATATTGCGGCGCCGAGCGGCCGTGCGAAAAAGGCAACGGCAAAGCTCGCATAAGCGGCAATGAGCTGAACCGAAGGGGAGGACGCCGGAAAGAAAATCGGCCCGAATACCAGCGAGGCGGCGGTCGCATAGATATAGAAATCGTAAAATTCGACCGAAGTGCCCACAAGGCTGGCGGCCAGCACGCGCTTGTGCTTCCACATGGTGGACAGCCCCCCGGCCTCTGTGGTGCCGGTGAGCGGTACATTGGAAGCGGCGCTACCCATCAGATGGTCTTTCGAAACTGGTTGCGGATTTCATAGGCCATGACGGCAGTCGCCACCGCCGCGTTCAGGCTGTCGGCCTTTCCGAGCATCGGGATCTTCACCAGCAGGTCGCACTGCGCCTCATAATCGGAGGGCAGGCCCTGTGCCTCATTGCCGACCAGAAGAAAGGCGGGTGAGGTATAATCGGGTTGCTGGTAATCCTTGTCGGTCTTGAGGCTGGTGCCGATCAGCTGGCCCGGTCCGGCCCGGAGCCAGCCCAGAAAATCGCTCCAACGGCACTGGACGATTTTCTGAGTGAAGAGAGCGCCCATGCTGGCGCGGACGGCCTCCACCGAAAAAGGGTCGACGCAATCATCGACAAGGATGAGCCCGCCCGCGCCCACGGCATCGCCGGTACGCAGGATGGTGCCGAGATTGCCCGGATCGCGCAGTGACTGGGCGACGATCCAAATGTCGGCGGCAGACCGGTCGAGATCCGTTAAAGCCGTCGTCCGGTCGGGGTAAACGCCGACAATGGCCTGAGGATTATCCTTGCCGGAGATTTTGGAGAGAATATCGGCGCTGGTGACGATGACTTCGCCGCCGGCAGCATCCACGGTATCGATCAATTCGGCTGCGAGCGGATGGGGAGGGGCTTCCTGTGCGTAAAACAGCATGTCTGGAAGAACGCCTTCTTCCCGCGCTTCGGTCAGGATACGCAGCCCTTCGGCCAGAAACAGTCCCTCGCGCTTGCGATGCTTTTTCTCGCGCAGCGACCGCACTCTTTTGACGAGCGGGTTCGAAAAACCGGTAATCTCGCGTCGCACCCTCGTCCCTCGATCAGAATATTTTCATGTCAGACGAAGCCATCCGACGATTAGAAAAATGCGGTAAAACAGAGGCATTGAGCAGCATTTTCGATCCCGTCAAAATCGGTTGCGCTCCGGCGGTGGTTCAATCTTCGCCGAACTTGTCTTCGACAAGAGTGACGAGTTGGGCCAGCGCCTCCTCATGATTGGCGCCCTGTGTCGAAATGACGACCATGTCTCCCATCGCCGCGCCCAGCATCATCAGGCCCATAATCGACGTGCCGGCAACTTCGGTGCCATCCTTCGATACGGTGACGCTGGCGGAAAATCCGCTGGCGAGCGTGACGAATTTGGCACTGGCGCGGGCATGAAGCCCCCGGCGATTGAGAATACGGACCTCACGGCTCGCGACGCTCAACGGCTGCTCCCCAGCAATTCCGACGCCACGCTGATATATTTCTGCCCTGCCTCGCGGGCGGCGGCCACCGCATCGACGATCTTCATCGACTTGCGCGCGCTTTCAAGGCGGATCAGCATCGGCAGGTTGACCCCGGCAATCACCTCGATCTCACCGGATTTCAGCAGAGAAATGGCCAGGTTGGACGGCGTGCCGCCGAACAGATCCGTCAGCAGGATCACGCCCGAACCGTCATTCACCCGTTCCACCGCCGCAGCGATATCCGCCCTGCGGGTTTCCATATCATCATCGGGCCCGATACAAATCGGCTCGATTGCCTTTTGCGGGCCGACGACATGCTCCATGGCGACGAGAAACTCCTTCGCCAGTTGCCCATGTGTGACCAAGACCAGACCTATCATTATGAGATTACGTCCCGATTATCCTGCGTATATGTCCCGCTGCCTTCTTCTGCGACATTATGCGGTACCGATTCCATGTTGCGGTGCAGGACCGTGGGCGAAAATCCTTCGCGACGCAAGTAGCTCGCGACCCGTTCTGCGACATGTACCGATCTGTGCCGTCCGCCTGTACAGCCAAAGGCGATGGTTACATAGGACTTACCATGCACCTGATACCGGGGCAGCAGGGTTGCGAGCAATTCCTCGATCCGGGTGAGGGAGTCTTCATAGGCCGGATCCTCGGCGATATAGGCTGCGACATCCGACGATTGTCCTGTTTTGGGACGCAAATCACTGTCCCAGTGCGGATTGCGAAGATAGCGCATGTCGAACACCAGATCGGCATTGCGGGGCATGCCGCGGGAGTAGCCGAAGGACAAAATGGTGAGGACCGTCTGCTCGTTAAGGTCGCGCCCATAGCGGTGACGAACTTCCCTTTGCAGGTCGTTCACCGTCATCGCCGTCGTGTCGAGAACCTGATCCGCCCAGCGACGCAACGGCTCGGTCAGTTCGCGTTCCCGGGCTATCCCGTCCACGGCCGGGCGATCCTGCGCCAGCGGATGGCGGCGGCGGGTTTCGGCATAGCGCCGTTCCAGCTCGGTTCCGGCGCAATCGAGATATAATATTTCTATGTTCCGGCCCGCATGATCCCGCAAATGCCGGATACGCCTGACGATCGCTCCGGCATCGAAACCGCGGGTGCGGGCATCAATGCCGATGGCGAGCGGGCGCTCCCGCGTGTCTGCTGTCTCGTCGCCAGCCTCGTCCGATGGTACGGCCATCAGATGATCCAGCAAGGTCAACGGCAGATTGTCCACCACCTCCCAGCCCAGATCCTCCAATGTCCTGAGCGCGGTGCTTTTCCCTGCGCCCGACATGCCGGAAACCAGCAACAGAGGGGTGGTTGTCCGATGATCAGTCATGGCTGCATTTCCGTTGCGGGGTAAAGGCCGATGCTGGCGCGAAGAGCATATTCGAGCTTGATCGGTACACTGGCTTCCATCGCATTCAAGCGCACCAGCGGGATCGTCCGTCCGCAAAGGGAGTGGCTCCGTTGCGCCATGGGCAGGCGTTCAACGGCGGGCTCTCCTTCGGCGACAAGCGCCACGACCAGCGCAACCGGCGCCTGTTCGCGATAGGGCATGGCGAGAATGCCGAGGCCGCGCACTTCCATCCGTCCGGCAATGGTTTCGGGTGGCCGGGCGATAACCGATCCTGTCGCTTCGTCCAGATGCAACCGGGTATAATCGTCACTCACCAATATCGCCCCCCTGTCGATCAGACGCAAGGACAGGTCTGACTTGCCCGATCCGCTCGGCCCGATGAGGAGCGCAGCATAGTCGCCGATCACGACGCAATTGGCGTGGATCAGTTCCTCGACGGCGGGGGCGGGGTTATCGGTCATTCCGAACCGATCCCCGGATCGCCGAGATGGGCAAGCGGCAGATGGACATCGAAACGCGCGCCGCGTGCCTCATTGTCGCGATCCGCTATGGTGATCCGTCCCTGATGCCCTTCGACGATGCTGCGTGCTATGGCAAGGCCAAGGCCGCTATGTTTGCCGAAGCTCTCCCCTTCCGGCCGGACGCTGTGAAACCGGCGGAACACGGTTTCCCGCTCCTCGGGCGGAACGCCGGGGCCTTCATCTTCCACGCTCAGCAATACCTCGTCATCGGCCACGGTCGCGGTGATCTGGACAAGGCCTCCTGCCGGCGAGAAGGAAATGGCGTTATCGAGCAAATTGTCGATCACCAGCGCAAGCCGGGTTTCCTCCCCCATCACCACGGCAACATCCTTGCGGGGGCGGGCAAAGGCAAGCCTGACATGATTGCTGATGCCCCGGGCTTCGCGGGCCTCGATCATGTGGTCGATCATCTGGCCGAGGTCGATCGGTTCGAAGCGGGTTCGGGAAAGCTGGGCGTCAATGCGCGAGGCTTCCGCAATGTCGGTGACGAGCCGGTCGAGCCGTTGCACATCATCCTGGGCGATGGCGAGCAGTTGCTGTCGCAAATCGGGCTGCTGGACCGTGGCAAGACCATCCAGCGCCGAACGTAGCGATGCGATCGGGTTTTTCAGTTCATGACTGACATCGGCGGCGAAGCTGTCCGTGGCGTCGATCCTGTGGCGCAGAGCCTCCGTCATATCGGCGACGGAGCGGGCCAGCGCGCCGATCTCGTCGCGTCGCGCAGGAAGACGAGGCACGTTGACCTGTCGCGCGCGGCCAAGCCGTACCCGGGCAGTCGCGCGGGCAAGCCGCCGCAAGGGCGTGACGATGGTGCGGGCAAGGAACAGGGACAGCAATATCGAACTCACTATCGCCACCAGCAGAACCAGCGCAAGCCGCAACCGCTCCGCACGGACATCACGGGTGATATCCCGTGCATTGGTGATGGAGAGCAGCCGATCTCCGTTATGGAGAACCACTGCCGAGGTTATCATAGGCGTGCGGTCCGGGGCATAGCGTGCGCTTGCATAGGCGTGGCCGTCGGCTGCCACATGGCTGATTTCTTCCCAGTGGTCGGCAACATCGCGAACAGGTTCGGTAAAGGTGGGCAGGGGATCGGCACCGACAATACCGTCGATCATCTCGTCCAGAAAGCGGGCAATGTGACGCTTGAGAGGCTCTTCCGCCGGATCGACCAGCGTATAGCCGGGGCCTCCCGCAACCGCACTGTCGAACGAAAGCGCGCCCTTGGGTGAGTAAACCCTGATCCTTTCGCCGCCACGACGGGCGAGGGTCAGAACGACATTGTCGCGGCTGGCGGACGGCGTGAACGCCATCAGGTCCCGCACCATCTCCATTCGCTTGACCGACTGCGCCAGACGTTCGTCGATGACGCGCGCGCGATAGCTGTCGATATAGAAAAAACCGCCCGCCAAAAACGCGAGCGCAAGGATATTGACCGCCAATATGCGCCAGGTCAGACTGACTCTGCCGTCCCAGGGCCAGCGGATATCCCGCTTATTCCTCTGAAAATCTGTATCCGGCGCCATATAATGTATCTATCGCGTTGAAATTATTGTCGACCTCACGGAATTTCCGGCGCAGTCGCTTGATATGGCTGTCGATCGTCCGGTCATCGACATAGACATCGTCCTGATAGGCGGCATCCATGAGCTGATTGCGGCTTTTTACCACGCCGGGGCGGTGGGCGAGCGCCTCGAGAATGAGAAATTCGGTGACGGTCAACGTCACATCCTTGCCGTCCCATTTCACGCGGTGACGAGCCGGGTCCATTTCCAGCCGCCCGCGCACAAGCACCTCCCGCGACGGTTCGTCGGAGGGTTCGCCCAGCCGGTTCATGTCGCTGCGGCGCAGGATCGCCTTGATCCGGGCGATGAGCAGACGCTGCGAAAAGGGTTTGGCGATATAATCATCGGCCCCCATTGCCAGCCCGAGCGCTTCATCCAGCTCGTCCGTCTTGGACGTCAGGAAGATCAGCGGCATCACCGTCTTTTCCCGCAGGCGCCGCAATAATTCTATGCCGTCGAGACGCGGCATCTTGATGTCGCAGACGGCGATGTCGGCCGGATTGTCCAGCAAGGCTTTCAAAGCTGCTTCCGGGTCGGAATAGACGCGTGTGACGAAACCTTCTGCCTGCAACGCGATCGAAAGCGAAGTCAGGATGTTGCGATCATCGTCGATCAGGGCGATTGTCGGGGCAGCGCTGTCGTTCATGAAGTCTGAATGGACCGTTTTCGTGGATCATATGCGTTCAGCAAGGCGGACTATCGCAATCTGTGCCATATCGCAACGCCGGTCACATATCGGAGACGGACCGGACGCAGACATGCATAACAGGATTTGACGAGCGCAGGCCATGGGCTTATGCGCAAAATGACAAGATGAGGCAGGTGCCGGCCCGGCCCGAAAGCCGGTCGCCGGGGGAATTCCCCTAAAAAGGGAACCCCGGACAAAGGCATCGCCCATTATTTGGTTCGCCGTTTCTGGCTGGCAGAAGCGGTTGCTATCAAGGAGAGGCGCGTGCAGGCGTATTCCGCAGTTTCCCTGGCCGATCAGGGTTTCGTTACCGAAGCAAAACAGCATTGGAATCTGGGCACTGGTCCACTGGTCGAGGCGGCCATCCGCAAGGGTGAAGGCATGCTGGCCAAGGATGGCCCGCTGGTTGTCGCCACCGGCAAGCATACCGGGCGTTCAGCCACGGACAAGTTCATCGTCAGGGATGCCGAGACCGAGAATACGGTCTGGTGGGGCAAGACCAATGTGCCGATGAGCCCGGAGCATTTCGCCGCGCTGAAGGCCGATTTCCAGGCCGCACTTAAGGAAAAGAACGAACTGTTCGTTGCCGATCTTTATGGCGGTTCTCAGCCCGAATATCGCGTCAATGTGCGGGTCATCAATGAATATGCGTGGCACAACCTGTTCATCCGGACGCTTCTTGTGCGGCCTGACGCCGAAGTTCTGGGCGATTTCGCGCCCGAATATACGATTATCGACCTGCCGACCTTCCGTGCCGACCCTGAACGCCATGGTTGCCGCAGCGAAACAGTCATCGCTGTCAATTTTACCGAAAAGCTGATCCTGATCGGCGGTACCGCTTATGCGGGCGAGATGAAGAAGTCGGTCTTCGGCATTCTCAACTATCTGCTGCCGGTCAAGGGTGTGATGCCGATGCACTGCTCGGCCAATATCGGCTCCAGGGGCGATACCGCCGTTTTCTTCGGCCTGTCCGGTACCGGCAAGACCACACTGAGCGCCGACGCCAGCCGCACGCTGATCGGTGATGACGAACATGGATGGTCGGATACCGCCGTCTTCAATTTCGAAGGTGGATGCTATGCGAAGATGATCCGCCTGTCGGCCGATGCCGAACCGGAAATCTTTGCCACCACCAAGCGCTTCGGTACGGTGCTCGAAAATGTCGTGATCGACCCGGAAACCCGCGAAATCGATCTGGATGACGCGACGCTGGCCGAGAACAGCCGTGGCTCTTACCCCATCGACTTCATTCCCAATGCCAGCGAAGACAATCTGGGGCCGGTACCGCAGAATATCATTTTCCTCACTGCGGACGCTTATGGCGTGTTGCCGCCGATCGCGCGTCTCACGCCGGAGCAGGCGATGTATCACTTCCTTTCCGGCTATACCGCCCGTGTCGCTGGCACAGAGATTGGTGTGACGGAACCGTCGGCGACCTTCTCGACCTGTTTCGGGGCGCCGTTCATGCCACGTCATCCGTCGGTCTACGGTAATCTGCTGAAACAGCGGATCAATAAGGGCGGCGTTACCTGCTGGCTGGTCAATACCGGCTGGACCGGCGGGAAATATGGCGTCGGCAGCCGGATGCCGATCAAGGTCACACGCGCGTTGCTCAATGCCGCCCTTGATGGCAGCCTCAATAATGTCGAGTTCCGCATCGACCCCAATTTCGGGTTTGAGGTGCCGGTCGCGGTTCCGGGCGTCAACGATCAGATTCTCGACCCGCGCGCGACCTGGGCCGACAAGGGCGCCTATGATGTGACGGCGGCAAAGCTCGCACAGCAGTTCGTGGACAATTTCGCCCAGTTCGCCGATCACGTCGATGCATCGGTGCTCGCTTCCGCGCCAAAGATGGCTGAAGCAGCCGAATAAAGCGGTTTTTGAAGCGGTTGGTCCGATTTAGCCGGATCAACCGCTTCCTGTTTCCGGTTTGAAACTATTTCCGGATCGCCAATCGTCATGATCTGGCTGTTTCACTCCGGTAAAAGCAGAAGCGTGGGAGGCAGCACTGTCTTTCCCACGCTTTTTTACATTTCCGGCCTATTGCCCGGTCGCGAAGCCCCGGGGCGCATGCTATGCTGCCATGGTGTTTTTTTGGGAGATGATCGATGTTCGACAAGCTTTTGGGAAATCTGGATCTTGGCAGCCTGCTGGGCAATGCCAATGAAATCGCCGAAAAATTCGGTATCCCGGCGGAAAATGTCCAGCCGCTCATCGAATCCCTAACCAGCAAATTGGGGCAGGGTGGCGACCAGATGTCCGCGCTGATGGACGCGGCAAAGGAACATGGTATTTCGATCGATACGCTGAAGGATGTCTTCCAGAATTTCGGCAAGGGCGATACCGAAAACCCGGTTGAGGATCTGGCTGGAATGCTGGCCAAGGGCCTTTTCGGCAGCAAGGAATAGTCGGAAATATCGCGACAGCCTCCATCCCTCCCGCGGATGGAGGCTGTCGCGGCGACGCTATCGGTCAACCGGACAAAGCGGCCGGACACAGCCGTACGCTGCCATCTATAACCCCCGGTTCTTTTGTTTGGCCCCGGCCTTCAGGTCGGCTCCACCAGCAGCAGTGATCCCTGAGCGCCGGTAATCCGCACGGCAGCCCCGATATCGGCGTCGGCGCCGCTGCAATCCCATATGCTGTCGCCAACGCGAACCCGGCCTTTGCCATGCCGGATCGGCTCGGTCACGATCACGATTTCACCGATAAGCCGTGCCGTCCGGTCATTGAGCAACGGGTCCTGAGACGCAACCGGATTATCCACATACCATCGCCGCCCGGCCCATACGGACAGGAGGCATAGCAGGGCGAACAGCAGGAATTGGAACGGTATCGCAATGCCGGTCAGCATCGCGATGACACCGGTAATCGCCGCAGCCATTGCCACCCAGATCAGGAATACGCCCGGCGTCACGATTTCGCCGATGCCCAGCAATACCGCAGCCGCGAGCCACCACCACGGGTTGGCGATCATATGTTCGATCATCATGGCCTCTCAAACGGTCCCCGGCGCGGTGCCGTCGGTGAGGGCGTGGCGGGAGAAGTGCCCGATCCGCTGCCCGACAAGGCTTCCCTGGCCAGTTCGCCGATACCACCCAATGTTCCGATAAGCTGCGTTGCTTCGACCGGGAACAATATGGTCTTGGCGTTGGGCGAGGTGGCGAACTGCTGCACGGCCTCGACATATTTTTGGGCAACGAAATAGTTGATCGCTTGTGCATTGCCGTTGGCGATCGCTTCCGACACCATCTGGGTGGCCCGTGCTTCGGCTTCGGCCTCGCGTTCGCGCGCCTCCGCATCGCGGAAAGCGGCTTCGCGACGACCTTCCGCCTCAAGGATCTGGGACTGTTTCTGGCCTTCTGCCTTCAGAATTTCCGCGCTTTTCAGACCCTCTGCCTCGAGAATATTGGCGCGCTTTTCGCGCTCCGCTTTCATCTGGCGGGCCATCGCATTGACGATATCGGTGGGCGGACGGATATCCTTGATTTCGACACGGGTGATCTTGATGCCCCAGCTATTGGTCGCGTGATCGACCACCGATAAAAGACGGGCGTTGATCTCGTCGCGCTTGGACAGCGTCTCGTCGAGGTCCATCGCCCCCATCACCGTGCGCAAATTGGTGGTGGCAAGCTGCATGATGGCGACATAAAGTTCGGACACCTCATAGGCGGCCTTCGCAGCGTCGAGCACCTGAAAGAAGACGACGCCGTCGACCGCGACCATCGCATTGTCCTTGGTGATGATTTCCTGCCCGGGAATATCGACCACCTGCTCCATCATGTTGATCTTGCGGCCGACAGCATAAAAAAAGGCCGGATAGAAATTAAGGCCGGGCTTCGCCACCTCGGTGAAACGGCCGAATCTTTCTATCGTATATTGATAGCCCTGTCGGACGATTTTTATACTGGCCGCAAGATAGACGAGCACCAATATTACCAGCAGAAACGCAACGCTCAAGCCCATTACCCACTCCCGGAACGGCGAAAAATCTCCTTTCACTATGCCGGTAAATGGTGGAGGGGGAAAGGCGTTTCGCCCGTTTACGCTAAGGATAATGCCCGATGCAGCTTCATCATGCCCGCTCCCTGTTGTTTCTGCCCGCTTCCAACGTGCGCGCGATCGAGAAGGCGCGCGGATTGCTCTGCGACGCGGTAATCCTCGATCTCGAAGATGCCGTGGCCGATGATCGCAAGGCGGAAGCGCGTGGGGCATTGCGAGGCGCCTTTGAAGCAGGGTTTGGAGACCGTATCGGCGCGGTTCGGGTAAACGCGACCGATAATGTGCATTATGAGGCGGATGTCGCCGCGCTGGCGGGCGTCGCCGCCGATATGGTCATATTGCCCAAAGTAGAGGCCGCTTCAGAGGCTGAGACGCTCCATCGTGCAACCGGGAAACCGGTGATCGCCATGATCGAATCCCCTTTGGGGGTCGTCAATGCAGCGGCAATCGCCGCCGTGAACGGGGTTATCGGATTGTTCATGGGCAATAACGACCTGCGCCACGATCTGCACATTCCCCTCGACGCGGATCGTTCGGGGCTGACGCTGGCGATGCAGCAGGTCATATTGGGCGCTCGCCTCGCCGGTAAGGCCGTGTTCGACGGTGTTTATAATCGGCTGGACGATCCCGAGGGCTTTCGCGCCGAATGCCGGGAAGGACGGACTTTCGGTTTTGACGGGAAAACAGTGATCCATCCGAACCAGATTGCGGACGCCAATGCGATATTCGGCCCGACCGCGGAACAACTGGCCGAAGCGCGTGCGCTGATCGCTGCGGCTACGGGCGGCGCAGAGCGTTATGAGGGCAAGATGATCGAGGCGATGCATGTCGATCAGGCCCGCATGATGCTGGCCCGCGCGGGGGAAGTGTAATTTTGTGCGATCGCGCACTAGCCCAATGGCGGTGAAATGGTTACATGGGCGGCCACGATTCCACGTCCCTCCCAAGACCAACAAAAGAAAGTGGCTCGCCCCATGGATATTCGCCTCGGCCTTACCTTCGATGATGTGCTTTTACAGCCTGCCGAATCCGAGGTGTTGCCCAGTCAGGCAGACACCAGCACCTATGTGACCAAGGCGATAAAGCTCAACATTCCGATCCTGTCTTCGGCCATGGATACGGTGACCGAGGCCGATATGGCGATCGTCATGGCCCAGCTCGGCGGCCTTGGCGTGCTTCACCGCAATCTGACGGTCGAGGAACAGGCAGCCGCCGTTCGCGCCGTCAAGCGCTTCGAAAGCGGCATGGTGGTGAACCCGATCACCATCACACCGGACGCGACGCTCGCCACCGCGCAGGAGCTGATGGCCTATCATCGGATCAGCGGCATCCCCGTGGTGGAAGCCTCGGGCAAGCTGGCCGGCATATTGACCCATCGCGACGTGCGTTTCGCGGAAAACCCGGATCAGCGGGTCAGCGAACTGATGACCCGCGACAATCTTGCGACCGTCAAGGCGGGGGTTACGCAGGATGAGGCGCGGCGCCTGCTGCACCAGCGGCGGATCGAGAAGCTGCTGGTGGTGGACGATGCTTATCATTGCGTCGGCCTCATTACGGTCAAGGATATCGAAAAGGCAGTCACCTATCCGCAGGCGACCAAGGATGAGGCGGGCCGTTTGCGTGTCGCAGCAGCTTCGACAGTCGGGGACAAGGGGCTGGAACGCACCGAGGCTCTGATCGACGCGGAATGCGATCTGATCGTCATCGATACCGCCCATGGCCATAGCAAGATGGTGTCGGAGGCGGTCTCTGCGGTGAAGAAGCTGTCCAACAAGGTTCAGGTCGTGGCGGGCAATGTCGCCACCGCAGAGGCCGCGCGCGCGCTGATCGATGCCGGGGCGGATTGCGTGAAAGTCGGCATCGGGCCGGGATCGATCTGCACCACGCGTGTCGTCGCGGGCGTCGGCGTGCCGCAGCTTACCGCAGTGATGGATGCTGCCGAAGAAGCTGCGAAATCCGGCGTTCCGGTGATCGCCGACGGCGGCCTGCGCACCAGCGGCGACCTTGCCAAGGCGCTGGCTGCGGGCGCGGGCTGCGTAATGGTCGGTTCGCTGCTGGCAGGCACCGAGGAGGCGCCGGGTGAAACCTTCATCTATCAGGGGCGCGCCTATAAGAGCTATCGCGGCATGGGCAGCGTCAGCGCAATGGCGCGCGGCTCCGCCGACCGCTATTTCCAGCAGGACATCAAGGATCAGATGAAGCTGGTGCCCGAGGGTATTGAAGGGCAGGTTCCTTATAAGGGGCCGGCGCGGGATGTGATCCACCAACTCGTCGGCGGCGTAAAGGCGGCGATGGGCTATACCGGCAGCCGCACCATCGCTGAGTTGAAAGAGCGCGCCCGTTTCGTTCGCATCACCAATGCAGGGCTTTCGGAAAGCCATGTGCATGATGTGACGATCACGCGGGAAGCCCCCAATTACCCGACACGGTAACGGTCGATGGTGAAACATTTCTGCTAATGCTGATCTGTTCACATCCGGGGCAGCCGGACGGCGGGATGAAGCATCATTTTGTCCGGGTCGGTGATGCCGCGCCCTGTCAGAGCGAGACAGGGCGTCCCAAAGCCGAGGTAACTGGCTACTATGGTAAGGAAATGGTGATGCGCGGCCTGTATCTGGATGGAGAGGCGCAGGACCGCCTCACTCCTTCCGTCCTGAACCGTTGGCCGCAACCATGACGCCTGCAGCCCGCCTGCAAGCCGCGATAGAGCTGCTTGACGAAATCATTCATGCCGCGCGGGAAGGTGGCGCGGCGGCTGATACGATGATTGCCCGTTATTTCAAGACGCGCCGCTATGCTGGGTCGAAGGACAGGCGCGCTGTTCGCGATCTTGTCTATCGGGCGATCCGCCGTAGCGCCGAATGCCCGGCCAGTGGACGGGTGGCGATGGTGGGACTTGCGGGGGACGATCCCCTGCTGGTCGATCTGTTTGATGGTTCTCCCCATGGACCTGCGCCACTCGAACCGGGGGAAGAAGCTTCGTCCGCCTCTGCCGTGCCGTCATGGCTTCTTTCGCATCTTCCCGATTTTCTGGATGAGCGGGAACAGGCTGCATTGCTGGACCGGGCGCCGCTGGACCTGCGCGTCAATCGGTTGAAAGCCAGCCCGGAGCAAGCCCTTGCGGCATTTCCCGAAGCCGAGCGGCTGGAGATCTTTCCTGACGCGCTGCGCCTGCCCGAAGGCAGCCCGGTCGAACAATCCGATGCCTGGCAGCAGGGGCTGGTCGAAATTCAGGATATCGGCAGCCAGCTCATCGCGCGAACCTGCGGTGCCGGGCCGGGCATGACCGTAATCGACCTGTGCGCGGGAGCAGGCGGCAAGACGCTGGCGCTCGCGGCCGCAATGGGGAGCGAGGGCAGGCTGATCGCGGCCGATGTCAATCGCGACCGGATTGCTCGCCTTCCGGCGCGGGCGGAACGGGCGGGAGCCTCCTTCGTGGAAACGCTTCTGCTCGATGGTAGCCGGGAGGAAAGGGCGCTGGCCGCCCTCGATGGGCAGGCCGATATAGTGCTGGTCGATGCGCCTTGTTCCGGCACGGGAACATGGCGCCGCAACCCGGAGGCACGCTGGCGGCTCACCCCGGTCCGGCTGGAACGGCTGCGGCAGGAACAGGCCCGTATATTGGATTTTGCCGCGCCGCTGGTGAAGCCGGGCGGGCGTCTCGTTTATGCGGTATGCTCCCTGACGGAGGAGGAAGGCGCGATGCAGGTAGCTGCCTTTTTGCACCGTCATGAGGGTTGGCGAAGCGAGGACAGTAATCTGCCCGCGGGGCGGATTCATGGCGATGGACGCTTGCTAACGCCCGCGCATGATGGCACGGATGGATTCTTCATCGCCGCGCTGCGAAGGTCTTGATGGATACGGGCCTCAGGATGATACCTGATACGGCAAATACAGAGAACCTTGGCGGCATGCGCGGCATTGCGGAGACGATCATGCGATTTACCCCGGCGACCCTGGCCCTGGCCGCAGTTTTGACGATGGTGTCGAGTGTCGGGATCAGCCAGCGCCCCGATGACAAGATCAACCCGCTTTCCATCCAGTGGAAAGCCAAGGGGGATGGCGCGAAAGCAGCAGGCGATCTGGAAAAGGCCAATGACGCCTATGAAACCGCGTTGACGGTGGACCCGCGCAATCGCGGCGCGTTCATCGCGCTGGGGGATGTTGCGCGCGAACAGGGGCTGCAGGGCAAGGCCGTCCGCTTTTACCGCAGTGCGCTGGCGCTGGAACCTGCCGATATGACCGCCCTTGCTGGCACGGTGAATGCGCTTGTGGATCGGGGTGCCTTCGCCAATGCCCGGGAAACCCTCTCTCGCATGAAGACCCTGTGTCGTGGCGATTGCCCGCAGGTCGCGAAACTCGATACGCTGATCGAGAGCAAGGCGACCGCGCAGGCCGCCCTTGGGGCGAAAGACACGGCGCCAGTGCCCGGTTCCGATCGGATCGCGCAGCAGCCCTGATTTCGGTTTGCCGACTTCCTGACATTCAGGCTGACATTCAGGGCCAACGCTCAGCCAGTGCAAGCACTCAGGCGCTGAGTATCCGGGCAATAGCGACATAATCGACGACGCTCACCGTTTCGGCCCGACGCTGTGGATCGATGCCCAGCGCGGCGAGTGCTTCCAGCGCGCCCGGTACGCCCTTCAGGCTTTGACGCAGCATTTTGCGGCGCTGACCAAAGGCGGCGGCGGTAATCCGTTCGAGAACGGGCAGTTTCACGCCCTCCGGTTCCTCTTTCGGAACGATGTGGACAACCGCCGACATGACCTTGGGCGCCGGCGTAAACGCACTTCGATGCACTTTCATCGCGATATGGGCCGTGGAGCGCCACTGCGCCAGAACGGCCAGCCGCCCATAATGATCGCTTCCCGCCGGGGCCACGATGCGCTGGGCGACTTCCTGCTGGAACATCAGCGTCAGAGAAGCCCACCAGGGTTTCCATGACGCAGAAAGCCAGCCGACAAGCAGCGCCGTGCCGACATTATAGGGCAGGTTGGCGAGGATATGAGCTCCATCCCCGACGAGCGGACAGGCATCGACCTCCATCGCATCGCCTTCGATAACAGTCAGCCTTCCGGGAAAGGCCGCCCCCAGCTCCTCGAGCGCGGGAAGGCATCGCGCATCGCGTTCCACCGCCGTCACATAGGCACCTGCACGCAGCGCGGCCCGGGTCAGGCCGCCGGGGCCGGGGCCGACCTCGAATACCCGCTTACCTTCGAGCGGCCCCGGAATGGCGGCGATGCGGGCAAGCAATTGCTCGTCGAGCAGGAAATTCTGCCCCAGCGCCTTGCTGGCGGCCAGACCATGGCGGGCAATCACGTCCCGTAACGGAGGCAGACTGGGCCGTAACGGAGGCAGACTGGGCTGCAACGGAGGCAGATGAGGGGAAGGCGGCACAGGCGTATCGGTTTCCGGCCCGTCCGGAACATCGCTCATTCGACGCCGGTCCCCGTCCTGATGTCAGAGCAGCCGTCCGTTTCCATCAACGCGCGATAGCGCGCGGCCTTTTCGGCCATGCGGATGGCGGCGATCATCGCGCCCGGGCTGGCGATATTCTGGCCTGCGATACCGAAGGCGGTGCCGTGGTCGGGCGATGTGCGTACGATCGGCAGACCCAGCGTCATGTTGACGCCATCATCGAAATGCAGGGCCTTTAGCGGGATCAGCGCCTGATCATGATACATGCACAAGGCCGCGTCATAATTTTCCCGCGCCGGGCCATGGAACATGGCGTCGGGGGAATGAGGACCGGTGATGTCGAGACCTTCGTCCCTCAGGGAACGGACGGCAGGAGCGATGATGTCGATTTCCTCGCGCCCCAGATTGCCGCTTTCTCCGCCATGTGGGTTCAGGCCGGCAACCGCGATCCGTGGATGTTCGATGCCGAAATTACGTCGTAACCCCTTGGCAGTCACTTTCGCGCGGGCGCGAATCAACTCGATGGACAATGTCGTGGGTACATCCTTCAGCGGGATGTGCACGGTTACCGGAACAACCCGCAATGTCGGCCCTGCCAGCATCATCACCGCATTGTTGCGCGCGATTCCGCACCGTTCGGCAATAAATTCCGTTTGCCCGGGATGGGTGAAACCGACCGAATAAAGTTGGGTCTTGCCGACCGGGGCCGTCACCAGCCCGGCGGCGGCGCAGGATTTGGCGAGGCCGATACCGATTTCCAGCGCATGCAGCGCACATTGTGCGCCATCCGCACTCGGCTCTCCTGGCGTTACTTCTCCCCCCATGTCGAGCTGGAGGCAGGGCAGAGCGGAGCCGAAATGAAGGACAGCCTCATCGGGAGTGGAAATGGTGGCGATCGGCCCATCCCACACCTGCTCGATCGCTCTGCGCTCTCCAATCACGAAAAAGGGAGGCAGGCCCTGCGCTTCGCGAACGGCCCACGCCTTGGCAACGATCTCCGGCCCGACGCCGGCGGGATCACCCATCGAAACGGCAAAGGGAGCTAAATCATGCGGGCTTCGCTCTATGGTCATTGCTTCGGTGGAAACCTGTCCTTCAGTTATAATCGATAATTGCGTCGCGCCGCAGATCGCGCAGATAGATGCGCGCGCGCTTGTTCACCCGTTCATCCTCGATCTGCGCCATGATCTGATCGAAGGAGGGGGCCCCCGTATCCTGCGGATCGTCGCGTCCGCACAGCACCAGCGCACGCACGCCGCTGTCGACCGAACCGAAAGGCGGCGTGGCCTGGCCAACCTGCAGGTTCATCATCAGTTCCTGCAACGGGGCAGGCAGATCGCGGATGCGCACATTGTCATTATCGATCACGTCCGCACCCAGCTTCTGCGCGATATCGGCAACCGTACCGCAACCCTGAAGGTTCTGGAGATTTTCCGTGAACTTCTGGACGGTCGCATTGGCCTGCGCCTGCGTAGTACCGGCCGCAAAATTGACGGAAATCTGTTTCAGGCTGAGGACAGCGTCACGCGGATCGGCGGTAAGAACCTGCCGCTTGTCCATCAGGTACAGGATCGAAAAACCGCCTGGCCGCTGGATCGGACCGACAATCTGACCGACGGAAATTTCGGTCAACGCCTGCCCCAGTGCTTCGGGAAGCTGTCCCGGGCGGACCCAGCCGAGATCGCCGCCAACCGCAGCGGTCGAGGCTTCGGAAAACTGGCGCGCATAGGCGGCGAAAGATCCGCCCTGACGAATCTGGTCTATAATGTTGCGGGCATTGGCAACGATCTGCTCGGCATTGTCCGGCGTGGCGGAAAGATAAATCTCGCCGACCCGATATTCTTCCGAACCCTTGAGCGACTTCATGCGGTCGATCACCGCCTTGACCTCATCCTCGCTCACATTGACGAACGGCTGAACGTTGCGGCGCAACAGGCGGCTCCATGCACTTTCGCCTTCAATCTGCCGTTTGATGCTTGCCGCGGAACTGCCCTTGGACCGGAGATACTCGGTGAACTGTTCGGGCGTCTGCCGGAAGTTCCCGGCCACACGGGCAAAGCTCTGATCCAGTTCCTGCGGGCTGATGACAATGTCATTCGCCTTGGCTTCCTGAATCTGAAGCGTTTCATCGATCAGGTTGCGCAACACCT
Source organism: Sphingomonadales bacterium (assembly GCA_006226685.1). Taxonomy (GTDB): domain Bacteria; phylum Pseudomonadota; class Alphaproteobacteria; order Sphingomonadales; family Sphingomonadaceae; genus Sphingobium. The sequence goes on along the minus strand of SBGG01000056.1, from coordinate 30,672 downwards.
GCAACCGCAACCGGTCCAGTTCTTCATCGGGAACCTTGCCGCCGTTCGCGAGAACGATAAGGGCAAGCCGCTGATCCACGTCGGTTTGCGTGATGATCTGTCCGTTGACCACCGCGGTCGGTTTGTGAAGATTGGGATCGCGGTTCTCGAAGATCGTCAGATCCGAAGGAAGATTCAGCGAATCGGCCGTTCCCTGGGCCATGGCCGGTCCGGCTACGACGCCCGGAAAGGCCGCCGCTGTGATGCTCATCGTCATGAAAATAAGGGTTTTGCGCGAACCGGCGCAGATTTTCCGCATGGCCATTGAGGGATTTACTCTCCGAATCGATTCCGTTCCGCTCAGCGGACACTGACACCGCGACGCTGAATGATCGCTGAGCAGCGCGGCGCTGTCGAACAATCCTTATATGCCCAGATTACGAAAGGCCAGCCGAAGCTGTACCGTATTGTTGTTCCGCGCGTCGCCGGTGGACTGATAATTGCGTTTCCAGGTGAGGCCGATGTCGATGCACTCATCCTGATAGGCGATGCCGAGCCGGTGGCGGACAGGTTCATAGCCGTCGGCGTCGCTCAACGGATCTTCCTTCTTGCCGGTGAGGTCGATGACAGTCGACCCGAACAACGACCAGTAACGGGCAAAGGCCAGCCTGGCGCCCAGCCGGATTTCTTCGCGATCCGACAACCCTTCGAAATTGCTCACGGCATTACGGTTGAGACGCAGATAACCGACCATTGCATAGGTGCGGTGCGATCCGAAGCTTGCGTCGATCTCGTTGCGGCGGACGGCAAGGCTGTCCTTATCGAGCCTGAAACGATGCGTGATGCTGATCCGGTCACGATAGCGCAGCGTGGTCCGGCCGACGATATCCGATACCCGTTCGGATAAACCGGTGCCATCGGGCAAGAGGGTAGGGCGTCGGCTGACGCGATAGCTTTGCCCGACAATGCTGCTCAGCGTGAAATTCCTGAGGTCCAACCCATATTCGACACCAACGGTAATGCGCGTCGAATCCTCGACCCGGTCATAGCCGGGGAAGCGGTTGAGTGCGAAGAGATTGCTGTCTTCCAGATCGACGGTGCGGGCGTCCTCATTGGGCAAGGAAGTGTTCTTGAGCCGGGGCGAGGCAACCACCTGCACGCGCGGGATGATGCGTTGAGTGCCGCCGAGGAAGGAGCCGATGAAGGGCCAGCGCATATCGACCGCCACCGTCGCGATACCGCGCGTCTGCCATCCTCCACGCCCGCTATAATCCGCATAATCGGCAAGATCATTATTGGTGCTGTGATAGACATCGCCCCGCAAATAGCCGGTCAGGGTTAGTTCCTGTCCCATCTGGGTCAACCGGCGCAGCGTCCATTGCGCAGAAGCAAAGGCGCGCTGGGTGTCCTGCCCATCGCTCCGGCTCAGCGCGAGACTGTTGGCCTGAAGCTGCACCCGCCCGCCCAAAACAGGATCGGCCAGCCGCAGGCGATAATCGATGACCGGCAAGGCTACCGGCATCTGGCCCTGCGTATCGGACAGGCGCAATGTCTGCACCGCCCAGCCGGCAATCGACAAATAGCTGTTCTCGCCGATCCGTTCGGCCTTCAGGGTCGAACGCAGGCGGTCGTCGCGGCTGATGTCATAGCGGCGCAGGAAGGTTCGGTCGGTGACGCGGCGCAGCGATCCGGTCAGGCTCCAGTTCTCGTCGAACCGATAGGTTCCGCTGGCATCGATATAACCGCGAATCTCCCGTTCCGAATTACTGGTAGTTCCATCGGAATCAGTCGAGGTGCTGCGGCGGCTATTGGTGATATAGCCGGTGATGCTGTAGGCGCCCTGTCCCAGGAACGCCCGATAATTGCTCTCCAGCATCGGCAATTCGCCGGTGAAGACGTGCGGCGTGATCGTCAGGTCGCGATTGGGCGCGAGCTTCAGATAATAGGGCAGGGCCAGTTCGAGGCCGTTGACGCCGCTGATGCGGATATCCGGCACCAGCAGGCCCGAACCACCCTTGTCGCCGACCGGATGGGAAAAGCGGGGCAGCACCATCAATGGAACGCCGAACAGTTCGAGCCGGGCACTGTGGTAGGTGACTTTTTCCGCAACCGGATCATAAAAGACCCGCACGGCCTTGATCTGCCAGCTCGGCTGTTTGGGGCAACCGGACCCGTTTTCGACCGGGCAGGGGGAGTAGGCCGCTTCGCTGAGCGTGTAGAGACCGTCCTTGCGTTCCCCGTGCCGGGCCACCAGCCGTCCGCCTTCCGCCATGACAAGAAGCAGATTCTCGACCATGCCGTCTTTCAGAGTGTCGGTCACCTCAACGCTGTCGCCATAGCCGATATTGCCGTCGGCATCGGTGATGGAGACAGTGCCATTGGCCCGGACCTCGCCGGTCTTGCGGTTCCAGATCACCTCGTCGGCGCGCAGCCGGTTGCCCTGACGCAGCATCTGCACCTGCCCGGACGCGGTCACCACATCATTGTCGCTGTCGTAAAGCAGCGTGTCGGCGGAAAAGGCGATTTCTTCGTCGCTGGTGGGGAGCGGCGTGTCGGGAGCGGTAGAGGCCGCGCTATCCTGAGCCTGTGTCGGCTGGCGGACATCCTTGATCGCCGAAGTTCCGACAGGTGGAGTCTGTTGCGAGCTGTCCGTTGCCTGCTGCGTGGACGGTTCTGCGGTTTCCGTCGCCCCGGCATGGCTCGGAAAAAGCAAAGCCAGTGCGAGTGCCATGCTGCCCGCGAGCGGAGCGATTCGTATCGGCGCGGCCCTGATTTCCCGTATGACCGGGAGCGGAGGGCGGACGATGGCGAGAGGTGGATGCAAGGCGATCTGGGTCCGGCAGTGTTTCTGATCGGCTCGCCTATCGCACTGCCCGGGATTTCCCGCAATCCCCTGAACGATTCGAGGCTGCACGAATGCGACATCTGGAGCCGCCCCTTCCTCCTTCCGTTCCGGCCCATGACGGTGCGAAGCTGCCCGCAAAACGCCCACATATTCGCTACGCAGCCGGAGAAGGCCCTTACGGGCACAAAGCATCAGAAGGTGAATTGCCTGCTTTACCATCTTCATTCCGCTGGTGTATCGCCTGATCTCGTTACTTTTTACTTGTGAGAGAGTTGATGGACATCCGCTTTTCGCCGATCCGTTCCCCCGAAGCCGATACGATTGCCTATGCGGTCCGTACCGATGGCCTATCGCAGCTTCCGGCTGTGGCGGACATGGCCATAGCGGCCGGTCTGGCCCGGTTTAACGGGGAATGTGGCACCATTGTCGAAAATTTTGCGACCGTGAATGATAAAGGGTGCAGGGTTCTCCTGCTCGGTATCGGCAATGGTGGCGAGGCTGATCTGGAACGGGCCGGTGCGGCGCTGACCGCAAAACTGCTGGCTTCCGGCGCCAAAGCAGTTTCGCTTTCTTTCGAGGCAGCAGGGGTTATGACCGCCACCGGAATCGCCCGGCTCGCCTTCGGCGCCAGATTGCGCGGCTGGCGCATGGAACGCTATCGTACGCGTATGCCGGAAAAGCAGAAGCGTACACTCGAAACCATCGAACTGGTGACCGGCATCGATGTCTCGGCGGACTGGAACAGGCTGTCCGAAGTGGCCGAAGGCGTGCTGTTTACGCGCGAACTGGTCGCGGAGCCTGCCAATATTCTCTACCCTGAAAGCTTCGTTGAGCGGTGCCGCGCGCTCGAACCGCTCGGCGTCATGATAACCGTGCTGGACGAAGCGAAAATGGCCGAACTCGGCATGGGCGCATTGCTGGGTGTCGCGCAGGGTTCGGTGCGCAAGCCGCGTCTGCTGGCGATGGAATGGAACGGCACCGGTGATCGTGATGCGACGCCGCTGGTGCTGGTCGGCAAGGGGGTGACCTTCGATACCGGCGGCATCTCTATCAAGCCTGCCGCGGGCATGGAGGATATGAAGTGGGATATGGGCGGCGCGGGCGCCGTCGCGGGTACTATTCGCGCGCTGGCAGGGCGCAAGGCCAAGGCGCGGGTGGTCGGCATTTGCGGCCTTGTCGAAAATATGCCCGACGGCAATGCGCAACGCCCCGGTGACATCGTGACGTCCCTGTCCGGCCAGACGATCGAGGTTCTCAATACCGATGCGGAGGGGCGTCTGGTCCTGTGCGACGCATTGACCTGGGCGCAGCGGACCTACAAGCCCGCCACCGTGATCGATCTCGCCACGCTGACCGGGGCGATGATCGTTGCGCTGGGGCATGAACATGGGGGGCTTTTCTCCAATGATGACGGGCTGGCCGAACGGTTGCTTGTCGCTGGGAAAGAGGCCGGAGATCCGCTCTGGCGCTTCCCGCTGGGCGATGCCTATGACAAGCTGCTCGACAGTCCGATCGCCGACATGAAGAATATAGGCGGCCGGTGGGCAGGCTCGATCACAGCGGCGCAGTTCATCAAGCGCTTTGTTGAAGACGGCGTTCAGTGGGCGCATCTCGATATTGCGGGTATGGTGTGGGCAGATAAGCCGGGCGCGACGTGGGATAAGGGCGCGACAGGCTATGGCGTGCGCCTGCTCGACCGCCTCGTCGCCAGCCATTTCGAAGGCTGATCCGGCATCATGCAGGTCGATTTCTATCAGCTGAAGCGCGATCCGGTGGAGCAGGTGCTTCCCGCAATCGCGCAACGGCTGATGGATCAGGGGGATCGGTTGCTGGTCATCGACGCGCGGGAAGGGGGGCTGGCGCGTCTTTCCCGCGCGCTATGGGATTGGAAACCGGAAACGTTCCTTGCCCATGGAACGCAGGAAGAAGGCGATCCCGAAATACAGCCTATATTGCTGGCGGCTATGATGACCGAGGCCGCCAACGGCGCACGACATGTCGCGCTGACCGATGGCGTGTGGCGCGATGAAGCCCTTGATTTCGAGAGGGCTTTTTATTTTTTCGATGATGAAACGCTTGAGCCAGCCCGAGCCTGCTGGCGCATGCTGAAGGCGCGCGAGGATGTGAACCCGCGCTTCTGGCGGCAGGAAGGCCGGCGATGGGTTCAGGGGCCTTGAGAAGCGGGAAGGGGGCCATTAAGCCCTTGCCGCGACAAGGAGACACGAGTAAAGCGCCCGCCAAATCAACAGACGTATTAACTGGAGTAACGCCGACATGGCCGGGAACCGCACTTTTTCGATCATCAAGCCCGACGCGACGCGCCGCAATCTGACCGGCGCGATTACCGCGAAGCTGGAAGAAGCCGGCCTGCGCGTCGTCGCTTCCAAGCGCATCCGCATGACCCGCGAGCAGGCGGAAGGTTTCTACGCTGTGCACAAGGATCGCCCCTTCTTCGCCGATCTGGTTGCCTTCATGATCTCTGGCCCGGTGGTGGTTCAGGTGCTCGAAGGCGAGAATGCGGTGAAGCGCAACCGTGACATCATGGGCGCCACCAACCCGGAAAATGCCGACGCCGGTACGATCCGCAAGGAATTCGCCGAATCGATCGAGGCAAATTCGGTCCATGGTTCGGACAGCGATGAGAATGCGGCGATCGAAATCGCCTATTTCTTCAAGCCGGAAGAAATCGTCGGCTGATTATCCGCCGGCAGGACGGAATACAGAAAAAGGCCGCCGGAATAATCCCGGTGGCCTTTTTCATGCTTATCTTATTCTGCCTGCCTCATGCCTGTCGGCCGGGTATAGCGCGTCAGGCGGGAGAAAATTCCCCGCTTTCTTCGTCCAGCACATGCAGCATGCCGTCTGCGATAGCGAAATAGGCTCCGATCAGCTTCAACCGGCCTTTGGCTTCCTTTTGCTGGATGCAGGGGAAGGTGCGCAGATTGGCCAGGCTGACCTTGACGCCTTCCTTCTCCATCGTGCGCAGTGCCTCCCGGCTCCGATCCTCGCCATGGACGGCAACGACCTTTTCGCGCGCGTCATTGAGCAGATCGATCCAATGCGCGATGAAACCGCCCTGACCGGGCTCTGCATCCTTCAGTTCCTGGGTCAGCGCAGCATGGCAACCGCCGCACAGTCCGTGGCCCATCACGACGATCTCATCCACCTTCAGTACCTGCACCGCGAATTCCAGTGCGGCCGAAACGCCATGCCAGCCCGGATTCGTCTCAAACGGCGGCACCAGCGCGGCCACGTTCCGCACGACGAAAATCTCTCCGGGGTTGGTGTCGAATATCTGGGAAGGATCGACGCGACTGTCGGAACAGGCGATGATCATGACCTTGGGTCTCTGTCCGTCGCGCAGTTCATTCCACCGCTCGCGCTGATTGGTCCAGCCGGTTGCACGGAACCGCTTATAGCCTTCCAACATATCTGAAAACATGGTCGTTGCGTCCCTTTTCTGTCCGAGCGGTGTTCCGTCCCCGTCGGGACGAAAGCAGCTCGTAATCTCCTCGTCTTCACGATTTTCAAGGTGCCCTTTAGGGAGGGGCCTCTCTCCGATCGTTCGGAAGTACAGTGCGAAACCCGACCCACGGCGCAGACCGATTCACTATTGTCTCGTCACCATGCGGCTGCGCGCTTTCTCCTCATTTTGGCGCGACATCCCGAATATCAGCACTGGTATCCCGGTCGATCCGTCGCTATCTGAACGCAATGAGCAAGATTGCAAGTCCTACCTCACCGGAAACCGCCCCCCTTCAGCGCAAGCCCGACTGGATTCGCGTGAAAGCGCCGACCAGCCCCGGTTATGCCGCGACCCGAAAATTGATGCGGGACAAGGGGTTGGCGACAGTGTGCGAGGAAGCGGCCTGTCCCAACATCGGTGAATGCTGGACGAAAAAACATGCGACGGTGATGATTTTGGGTGATGTCTGCACCCGCGCCTGCGCATTTTGCAATGTGAAGACCGGGATGCCGCGCAAGGTCGATCCCAATGAGCCCCAGAATTTGGCGGATGCCGCTGCGGAAATGGGGCTGGAGCATATCGTCATCACTTCGGTGGATCGCGACGACCTGCCCGATGGCGGCGCCTCGCAATTCGTCAAGGTGATCGAGGCCTTGCGGCGCACGACTCCGGAAACCACGATTGAGATATTGACGCCCGATTTCCGGAACAAGATGCAGGCAGCGGTCGAAGCGATCGTCGCGGCGCGGCCGGATGTCTATAATCATAATCTTGAAACTGTTCCCCGGCTCTATCCGACGATCCGTCCGGGCGCGCGCTATTATGCTTCACTGCGCCTGCTGGAGACGGTGAAGCGACTCGACCCTTCGATCTTTACCAAGTCCGGCATTATGCTGGGATTGGGGGAGCAGCGGCTGGAAGTGCATCAGGTGATGGACGATATGCGCTCGGCTGACATCGATTTCCTTACCATGGGACAATATCTTCAGCCCACGCCCAAACATGCAAAAGTCATGGAATTCGTGACGCCGCAGGCCTTTTCGGCCTATGCCGCGATCGCACGGGCCAAGGGCTTTTTGCAGGTTGCAGCAAGCCCGCTGACCCGGTCGAGCTATCATGCCGGGGAGGATTTCGCGCAGATGCGTGCGGCCCGGGAGGCGCAGCTCGCCCGCGCCAAGGGGTGACCGGCAATGCCTCGCCATAATGAAACGCGGCATTTGCCGTATAGCCCGGAACAGATGTTCGATCTGGTCGCCGATGTCCGGGCCTATGAGCAGTTTCTGCCATGGGTCAGCGCCATTCGGGTGCGTTCGGACAGCGAAACGGAGATGATCGCGGACATGATCGTCGGCTTCAAGGGGCTGAGCGAAAGCTTCACCTCGCGCGTTCTTAAGGACAGGCCGAACAGCGTACATGTCGATTATCTCGACGGGCCGCTAAAGCATCTTTCCAATGACTGGCGGTTCCGGTCCGATGGCGAAGGCGGCGTGCTGATCGATTTCGAGGTCGATTTCGCCTTCAAGAACAAGCTGTTCGAAATGATCGCCGGCCAGATGTTTGACAAGGCGTTGCGTAAAATGATCGGCGCGTTCGAAACCCGCGCGCAGGCGCTTTACGGTTCGTCCGATTCCGGCAGCAACAGTTCGAGCGCGCATAACGCGGCCTGAAGCCGGATTGCCGAGCGGCCTTCATTGTCGAACTTCTTGAGGTCGGCGGTGATCTTGTCCGGGCTGCCCCCGCGCTCGGCCCGGGCGAAAACCACCGTGCCGACCGGCTTCTGTTCTGTCCCGCCGCCGGGGCCGGCAATGCCGGTGATCGCAACCGCGATATGGGCATGGGTCCGCGCCAGCGCGCCCTGCGCCATGGCCCATGCGGTGGCGATGGAAACCGCCCCGAAAGTTTCCAGAACATCCTGAGAAACCTTGAGAAGTTCCTGCTTTATCTCATTGGAATAGGTGACGAAGCTGGCCTCGAACACTTCGGAACTGCCCGGAATTTCGGTGATCGCAGCCGATACCAGCCCGCCCGTGCAGCTTTCCGCCAGCGCGAAGGTGCGGCCGATACGGCGGTTTTCCTGCACCACGCGCTGGGCCAACTCTACCAGTTCCGGGGGGAGCAGGGGTTCGGTCATGAACTGACTATAATGCGGGGACGAGGAGCGTGGCAACTGCCTGTGCAGCGATTCCTTCACGGCGGCCCGCAAATCCCAGCCTTTCGGTGGTGGTGGCCTTGACCGAGACGGCGGGCAGCGGAATTTCCAATAATTCCGCCAGCCGCACCCGCATCGCCTCCCGGTGCGGCCCGACCTTCGGCGCCTCGCAGATCAGCGTGACATCGACATGGCTGATGATGCCGTTTCGTGCCGCGACTCTCTCCCGAGCGAAGCTCAGGAACAGATGGGATGGGGCCCCCTTCCACTGAGGATCGGACGGTGGAAAATGGCTGCCGATATCGCCTTCGGCCAAAGCGCCGAGCAGGGCATCGACCAGCGCGTGGATGGCGACATCCGCGTCGCTATGCCCGGAAAGCCCATGGCTGTGCGGGATCTCCACGCCACATAGCCAGAGCGGCTTGCCCTCGACCAGCCGGTGTACATCATAGCCCATGCCCGTACGCGCCGTCCGGCCAGCGCAAAGCAACGCCTGCATGCGCGCGAAATCATCGGGATAGGTGAGTTTTTCCAGCATCGCGTCCCCCTCGACCAGGGCGACCGGTATGCCGATTTCCCTCAATAATCCCGCATCGTCCGTTATTGGAATGTCGGCGGGGCAGCTGAGATGCGCCCGCAATAAAGTTTCGAACCGGAAGGCCTGCGGCGTTTGCACACGGCGCAGCGGCGCGCGCTCCACCGCATCCCCCATCATCGCATCGTCGTCCCACACCAGCGTGTCCGCCACGGGCAGCACCGGAATCGCGCCCTCATGATGATCGAGCGCGGCAATCAACCGGTCTATCACGCCCACGGGCAGCAGCGGCCGTGCCGCGTCATGCACCAATATGGCGCCATTTCCTGCGTCACGCTCCAGAAATTCCAGCGCGGCCCTTACCGAATCCCGTCGCGTCGCGCCTCCGGTGATGAGAATCGGGGTATCGGTGACCGACGCCAGCGCGGTGCGGGCCATATCTTCCTGCCCCGCGCCGATAACCACGATGATCCGTCCGATGGCCGGATGCGCGGCAAGTGCAGCCCAGCTATGGGCAATTACCGCCCGCCCCGCGAGCAGGCTATATTGCTTGGGGGCATGCTGACCGGACCGGCTACCCGTACCGGCGGCAACGAGGATCGCGGTAAGCGTGGGGGCGGAGCGGGGTGTTTCCGTCATGATCGCGCGCTTACCGCAGAGCGGCGGTTTAGGCCAGAGATATGGCGCAGGAATGCAAGCACCGAGGGGAAGGAGAATCTGCATTCGCTTGCGGCCTGCCTAAAAAATCGTTATGTGCTGCCTGTTTTTTAGGCAGGCGGTAGATGCGCACTCTTTCTCCCATCAGGATCGGCCCGGTTACGATCGACAATCCGGTCATTCTCGCCCCGATGACGGGTGTGACCGACATGCCGTTTCGCACGCTGGTGCGTCGTTATGGCTCCGGTCTCAACGTGACGGAGATGATCGCGTCACCGGCGATGATCCGCGAAACGCGCCAGTCGCTGCAAAAGGCGGCCTGGCATCCGGTCGAGGAGCCTGTTTCGATGCAGCTTGTCGGCTGCTCACCCTATGAAATGGGGGAGGCGGCGAAGCTCAACGAAGATCGCGGCGCGGCGATTATCGACATTAATATGGGGTGCCCGGTTCGCAAGGTCGTGAACGGCGAGGCGGGCAGCGCCCTGATGCGCGACCTGAAACTGGCCGCTTCGCTGATCGAGGCGACGGTGAAGGCGGTTTCGGTGCCGGTCACGGTAAAGATGCGGATGGGGTGGGACCATGCCAGCCTCAATGCGCCGGAACTGGCCCGCATTGCTGAGGATATCGGCGCGAAAATGATTACCGTCCATGGCCGCACCCGGTGTCAGATGTACAAAGGGCAGGCCGACTGGGCGTTTGTCCGTGCCGTCAAGGAGGCGGTGACCATTCCGGTCATCGTCAATGGCGACATCTGTACGGTCGAGGATGCGGCAACCGCGCTCGACCAGAGCGGCGCGGATGGCGTGATGATCGGTCGCGGGGCTTATGGCAGGCCCTGGCTGCTGGGGCAGGTGATCCATGGCCTCGCCACCGGGCAGAATCGGCCCGACCCGTCGCTTGACGAGCAATATGGGGTCATCGTCGATCATTATCGCGCGATGCTCGACCATTATGGCGAAACGACCGGCGTCAATATGGCGCGTAAGCATCTGGGCTGGTACACCAAGGGGCTGCCGGGATCGGCCGAGTTCCGCAATGCCGTCAATCAGGTGCCGGACAGCCGCACGGTGCTCGACATGCTGGAGCGCTTTTACGACCCTCTTCTTTCGCGCGCCGCTGCGTGATCCAGCAGGATCCATCGCCCGGCCTGTCGCGGAGCGTTCCCTGCGCAGCGGAGATGATCGCCGCGATGCCGGTGGCGGTTCTGGTCCTGGCGCCCGACAACCTCGTGGCGGACGCCAATGCACGGGCCGAGGTGCTGCTCAACATGGCCCGGTCCGCCATCATCGGCAGCGAGGTGACGCGCATCCTGCGCATCGACCAGATTAATCCGGCCTTCGACCTGTGGCATGGTGATAAACCGATCGCGGCCTATGACGTCCTGCTTCATGCCGGACGCACGGTTTCGGTGAAAGCGGACATCATGATCGCCCCCATAGGAGAGCATGAAGGCTGGCGGGTCGTGACCATCCATACCCAGAGTCTGGCGCAGAAAATCGGCGGCAGGAGGACAGCGGGCGGCGCCCGTTCGGCAATGGGGGCCGCGGCGATCCTCGCTCATGAGATCAAGAACCCGCTATCGGGAATCAGGGGGGCGGCGCAACTGCTCGAAAACCGCACCAATGAGATCAATAATTCGCTGACCCAGCTCATTTGCAACGAAGTGGATAGGATTGCCGCACTGATCGACCGGATGCAGGATTTTACCACCGAGCGGCAGCTCGATTGCGTTTCGGCCAATATCTACCCGTTGCTCGATCAGGCGATCCAGATCGCCGCGACCGGCTTTGCAAGTACGATCCGCATCATTCGCCATTATGATCCCTCGCTGCCGGCGGCACTATGTCACCCCGATGCTCTGGTGCAGGTAATGATCAACCTGCTCAAAAATGCGAGCGAGGCGCTGGCCGATGCGCCCCATCCGGTGATCCGGATAGAAACCGCGTTTCGCCACGGCTTTTCGGTGATGCTGGGGGAAGGCAAGGGCAATGCGATCCTGCCCATAGAAATATTGGTGATCGATAACGGTCCGGGTGTGCCCGCGGCCATTCAGGAAGACCTGTTCAGTCCGTTTATCTCCAGCAAACGCGATGGACAGGGGCTAGGCCTCGCCCTTGTCGACAAGCTGATTCGCGACATGAACGGATTTGTCGAATATACGCGGAACCAGGAAGCCGGAGAGAGCATCTTCCGTATCATGCTGCCGATGGGGATGATCGAATGAAGGTGAATATGGGGGCCGGCGGCCGCATATTGGTGGTGGATGATGATAACGCGATATGCGTCGTCGTCAGCGAGGCACTGCGCCGGGCCGGCTATAGCGTGAAGATCGCCGGAACCATCGCCGAGCGGGCGGCGTTACTGGAAAGTTTTCACCCGGATATATTGGTGACCGACGTCAAGCTGCCGGATGGGGATGGCCTTGATGACGTCAACCGGATCATCGAACGCTGGCCGGATATGCGGGTCATCATTCTCTCGGCCCAGAATACGCTCAACACGGCGGTGCGAGCAACGGAAAAGGGCGTGTTCGAATATCTGCCCAAGCCTTTCGACCTCAACGAACTGACGCGTGCTGTCGGGGATGCGCTCGCGTCGCGGCGGCTTGCGGCCGGGGCCGGAGAGGCGGTCGGGCCGGGGGATGACAATCAGATCAGCGACGACATGCCGCTGGTCGGCCGTTCGCCCGCGATGCAGGAAGTCTACCGGACCATTGCGCGGGTACTGCAAAATGATCTCACCATCCTCATCCTCGGTGAATCGGGGACAGGCAAGGAGCTGGTGGCGCAGGCCATTCATCGCCTTGGCCGTCGCCGGAATGAGCCCTTCGTCGCGGTGAACATGGCTGCCATCCCCCGCGAACTGATCGAGGCCGAGCTGTTCGGTTATGAAAAGGGTGCGTTTACCGGCGCGCTGCAGCGGACCGCAGGCAAGTTCGAACAGGCCGATGGCGGCACCCTGTTTCTCGATGAAATCGGCGACATGCCGATGGAGGCGCAAACCCGCCTGCTACGCGTGTTGCAAAGCGGGGAGGTGACCACTGTCGGGGGATCGACTCCGGTTCGCGTCAATGTGCGGATCATCGCGGCCACGAACAAGGATCTTCCCGAACTGATCGCGGAAAACCGGTTCCGGCAGGATCTTTATTATCGCCTCAATGTCGTGCCGATCGATCTGCCTCCGTTGCGCGCGCGACGGGACGATATCCCGTTGCTGGCACGCCATTTCCTCGATCAGGCGGCGCAGGAAGGCCTCCCGCGCAAGATTTTGGATGCGGATGCCGCGCAGTTGCTTTCGCTCTACGGTTGGCCAGGCAATGTCCGCGAGTTGCAGAATGTGATGCAGCGTATGGCGGTGCTGATCCGCGAAGACAGGATTTCCGCCGACATTGTCCGCCAGAATATCGATGCCGGATTGTCGACCGAAACGGGACCGGGCGGTGGAGAACTGCACGAATTGCTGGGCGAATGGGTCAGGCGGCGGCTGGCGGTCAGCGCCGGCGAAGGCGCGGGGACGCTCCATGACGACATGCTTGCGCTGGTCGAGCCGATATTGCTGCGCGAAACGCTGGCGGCGGTAGATGGCAACCAGATCAGAGCGGCCAGCCTGCTCGGCATTAATCGCAATACGCTGCGCAAGAAGCTCACCGATTATGAGATAGATCCTGTCGATTTGCGTCAAAAGGGCTATGACACCGCCGAATGATGTGCTTTATTCGGCACAGTCTTGTTGTATGACTGCAACGCGCGCTAACGGATTCATCCTATCACTATCGCCTTGACCCGAATTTCCCGCACTTTGAGAAGCTGGCTGCGTAGCGACCGGTTTTTTGCGGGCGCAGAAGTCATTGCCGTCATTTTGCTGCTGATTACCAGCGGCGCTACCTATCTGGTGTTGTCGACACAGGACGACAGCACGGCCTTGCTTTCGCCGCCCATCGTTGCGCTGTTGCTGGTTGCCAATCTTGTGCCTGCGATCGCCCTGCTCGTGCTGCTGGGCCGCAGGGTGGCGATGCGCCGCGCGGCCCGGTCGGCGATCGGCAGCGACGGCCAGCTTCATGTCCGTCTGGTCGCGATCTTCTCGCTGATCGCCAGTGTGCCGATGTTGCTCGTCGTGATCTTCGCTTCGCTGCTGTTCCAATATGGCGTGCAATTCTGGTTTTCGGACAGCGCGCGGGCGATGCTCCAGAATGCAGGGACCTTCGCGCGCGGCTATTATGAGCAGAATTTGCGCGAAGTTGGCGACGAAACCCTGACCATGGCGAGCGACCTGCGCGATTATCTTACGCAATCCAAGGTTTCGAGCCCGGAATTCGCCGAAGGCTATATTTATCAGGTGGTTACGCGAAAGCTCAACCGTTCGGCCATCATCGAAATTGGCAAGGACGGGATCGCGCGCACCGCCGCCACCGTCGATCCCGATCAGCGCGCCGCCGCGCAGATGCTGACCAAGGATGTGGTGACGCGGCTGGACCGGGGTGAAAATGTCGTCGTGCGGGCCGAACCGGACCAGATCGAGGCATTTACGCTGCTCTATCCCGATCGCCGTATCTATCTCTATGCCACGCGCGATTCCGATGCCCCGGCTTTCAGTCAGGTGAAGCGGGCGCAGGCCGTGCTCGCCAATTATGACAGCTTCGCCCGCCAGTCGCGCGCCTTGCAGATTCAGTTCAACTCGGCCCTTTTCATCGGTTCGCTGATGCTCGTCGGTATCGCGGTGTGGATCGCGCTCACAGTGGCCGATCGTCTGGTCAAGCCGGTCAATGATCTGGTCGATGCCGCCCGCCGCATTACCGCGGGCGACCTTACCACCCGCGTCCCCGGTCCGCACGCTCGCGATGAAATCGGCGTTTTGTCGAGTGCTTTCAACCGGATGACGCAGCGCCTTGAAGGGCAGACGAGCGCGCTGATGACTGCCAACAGCCAGTTGGAAAACCGCCGTGCCTTCATTGAGGCGATTCTTTCCAACGTGACGGCAGGTGTGCTGGCAATCGACCCCCAGCGTCACATCCGGATGATCAACCAGTCCGCCCGGCGCATCCTGACCAACAGCGATGATGAACTGGCCGATCTGCCGCTTGGCGATGTGTCACGCGATCTCGCCAAACTGCTTGATGAGGGCGTCAGCGCCGACATCGTCCAGATCCGCGTCGGCAACGACCTGCGGACATTGGCGGTGAAGATCGCGCAGGATCATAGCGGTCAGGTACTGACCTTTGACGACATCACGCAGCAACTGGCCGATCAGCGCCGCGCCGCATGGTCCGATGTCGCGCGTCGTATTGCGCATGAAATCAAGAATCCGCTGACCCCGATCCAGCTCGCCGCCGAACGGCTGCAGCGGCGCTATGCCGGCGAAGTGACGAGCGACCGGGGCACCTTCACCCGCCTCACCGAAACCATTGTGCGGCAGGTGGGCGACCTTCGCCGTATCGTCGATGAATTCTCCTCCTTTGCGCGGATGCCGAAGCCCGTATTCCGGCCCGAACGCCTGGCCGATATCGCCCGTCATTCCTTGTTCCTGCATGAGGTTGCCCATCCGGCAATCGCCTTCTCGTTCATTTCCGACATTGGTGAACAGGAAATTGTATGTGACCGCAGGCAGATCGGGCAGGCGCTGACCAATATCGTCAAAAATGCGGTCGAGGCGGTCGAAGCGCGCAGCACGGCCGAAACCGATCAGGGGCAGCCCGCTTACAAAGGGCAGGTCGCGATGACCATCCTGGAGCATGATGCGAAGATTACGATCGAGCTGTGCGACAATGGTATCGGCCTTCCTGCCGAGCGGGAGCGCATCATCGAACCCTATATGACGACGCGAACCAAGGGCACCGGCCTTGGCCTTGCTATCGTGCAGAAGATTGTCGAAGAACATGGCGGCACCATGACTTTCCATGATGCGGAGGGCGGCGGAACGCTTGTCCGTATCCTGCTGGACCCTGCGCATCTGGTCCGGCTCGAAGAAAAACCCGCGGTTTCGGCCGACACCATCAGGGGAGATAGTTTGGCTCATGGCGCTTGATATACTGATCGTCGACGACGAAGAGGATATTCGCGAACTGGTCGCCGGCGTCCTTGAGGATGAGGGCTATGAAACCCGCACCGCCGCCGGAGCCGATGCCGCGCTGGATGCGCTGACCGTGCGCCGTCCGTCGCTGGTATTGCTGGACGTCTGGTTGCAGGGGTCGCGGCTGGATGGGCTCGAGGTGCTGGAGGAGATCAAGAAACGGGACCCTACCATCCCTGTGCTGATGATTTCCGGTCATGGCAATATCGACACGGCGGTCGCAGCGATCCGAAAGGGCGCCACCGATTTCATCGAAAAGCCGTTCGAGGCTGATCGGCTACTCCATCTGGTGGCGCGCGCGACCGAGACGGAACGGCTCCGCCGGGAAAATCAGGTTCTGCGTGAGAAAGTCGGGCAGGATGACGAACTGACCGGCACCAGCAGCGCAATCAATTCTGTGCGCGCAACCATCAAGAAGGTCGCCGCCACCGGCAGCCGCGTGCTGATTACCGGTCCTGCCGGGGTCGGCAAGGAAATCGCCGCCCGGATGCTTCACAACTGGAGCAACCGCGCAGATGGACCGTTCGTGATCGTCACCGCCGCGCGCATGGATCCGGAACGGGTGGAAGAAGAGCTGTTCGGCGTCGAAGACCCCAGCGGCCTCGTTCGCCCCGGTTTTCTGGAACAGGCGCATGGCGGCACGCTCTATCTGGATGAGGTTGCGGACATGCCCCTCACTACGCAGGCAAAGATATTGCGGGTGCTGACCGACCAGAGTTTCACCCGTGTCGCCGGGCAGCGGCAGGTGAAGGTCGATGTGCGTTTCATATCCTCGACCGCGACCAATTTGACGGCCGAAATCGAGGACAAGAATTTCCGTGAGGATCTTTATTATCGCCTCAATGTGGTGCCGCTCGCGATCCCGCCGCTGAGCGAACGGCGGGAGGATATACCCGCGCTGGTGCAACATTATGTCGCCCGTTTTGCCGCCGACAGACGGGTGCCAACGCCCGAGGTCGCCCCGGATGCGATGGCCGCGCTTCAGGCGGTCGAATGGCCCGGCAATGTTCGCCAGCTCCGTAATGTGATCGAGCGGACGATGATTTTGGCGCCGTCGGATCGAATCGCGCGAATCGAACTGGATATGCTGCCCTCGGAAACGACCTCGGGAGAGGCCGACGATCAGCTTATGTCCAATTCGATCATGACTTCCCCTTTACGGGAGGCGCGGGAGAATTTCGAACGCGAATATCTGCGCGTTCAAATCAGGCGTTTCTCCGGCAATATTTCCCGAACGGCGAGCTTTATCGGCATGGAGCGCTCGGCGCTCCACCGTAAGCTGAAGCTGCTCGGTCTGACCGAAGACAAGGACTGAAAGCCGGGCAGGGGGATGGAAGCAGGGTTCCGGAAATATTTTCCGGCCCCGTGGTGGAAATGTCTTCGCAGTTGCGATATGACTTCACCCATCCTGCGATACGCGCAGGACAGGCACGACGCCCGGCAGGGGCGCAAGAGCGGGGAACGGTCCCGCCAATAAGGAAGGCTGAAAGCGATGGCCGAAAAGTCCCTTTCCAATAATCTACAGGATATTTTCCTCAACCACCTCCGCAAATCGAAGATTCCCGTCACCATGTTCCTGGTGAAGGGAGTGAAGTTGCAGGGCATCATCACCTGGTTCGACAATTTCTCGGTGTTGCTGCGCCGCGATGGTCAATCCCAGCTGGTTTACAAGCATGCGATCTCGACCGTCATGCCCTCTCAGCCGCTCGACCTCAGCGATATTCGCGCGGTCTTCGCGGAAAATGAGCGCAAGGCGAAGCTGCTTCAGGAAATCTTCCTGCACGCGGTTCAGCGTACGCGCGACCCCGTGACCATGTTCCTGGTTAACGGCGTGATGCTTCAAGGTGAGATTGCCGCATTCGATCTGTTCTGCATGTTGCTGGAACGGGATGGCATGGCGCAGCTCGTCTACAAGCATGCGATCTCGACCGTGCAGCCGTCGCGGCCGCTGGATCTCAGCGGCGAACCCAGCGACAAGGAGTGATCCTGTCGTCTGTGGCTGGAATCCCGGCGATCGCTCCCTATATCGCCGGGATGAGGTCTTGCCTTGAGTGTTTTTGAGCGCGGAAGCGCGGATGATGTGGCGCGTGGCGCGCGGGCAGTGGTTGCTCGCGCCGATGTGCCGGGCCATGACAATCGCGATAGTGATGCCCGGCTGGAAGAGGCCGCAGGGCTGGCGCTCGCCATCGGGATCGATGTGCGGGCGCGGGCTGCGTTCCGCGTGCGTCAGGTCAAACCCGCGACCTTGTTCGGGAGCGGTCAGGTCGAACAGATCGCCGCATTGGCCGAGGAAAATGAAGCTGAACTGGTCATCGTCGACAATGCATTGACCCCGGTTCAGCAAAGCAATCTCGAAAAGGCCTGTGGCGCGAAGGTGATCGACCGGACCGGCCTGATCCTCGAGATATTCGGGGAGAGGGCAGTGACCAATGAAGGCCGCCTTCAGGTCGAGCTCGCCCATCTCGATTATCAGGCCGGACGTCTGGTGCGGAGCTGGACCCATTTGGAACGGCAGCGCGGCGGCTTTGGCTTTCTTGGCGGTCCGGGTGAAACCCAGATCGAGGCCGACCGGCGGATGATCCGCGACCGCATGGCGAAAATCCGGCGCGAGCTGGATCAGGTCACGCGGACCCGCAGCCTGCATCGCGCCCGGAGGCAGCGAGCCCCCTGGCCGGTGATCGCGCTGGTCGGCTATACCAATGCAGGGAAATCAACGCTGTTCAACCGCCTGACCGGCGCCGGCGTGCTGGCGCAGGACATGCTTTTTGCGACGCTCGATCCCACTATGAGGCAGATCACGCTCCCCGGGATCGACAAGGCGATCCTTTCGGACACGGTCGGTTTCGTGTCGGACCTGCCAACGCAGCTCATCGCTGCTTTCCGGGCAACGCTGGAAGAGGTGATCTTCGCCGATCTCATCATCCATGTACGCGATATTTCCCATCCGGACAGCGAGGCGCAGCGCGCGGACGTCATGGATGTTCTCGCGGAACTGGGCGTGGCCGGTGAAGGAGCCGATAACGGGCAGGGGGATGATGGAGAGGTGTCTTCCCGTCCGGCCTATCTCGAAGTGTGGAACAAGATCGATCTGCTGCCCCCCGAACGGCGCACGGAAATCGAAACGATTGCCGCGCGTCGGGACGATGTCGTCGCGGTTTCTGCGATGACGGGTGAGGGGCAGGAAACGCTACGCCGTGTGATCGGCGACCTTATGACTTCGGGTAATGCGATTTACCACCTGCATGTCCCGGCCTCGGATGGCGCGGCGCTGGCATGGCTGCATGAATATGGTGAGGTGATCGAGACGAGGGAAGGGCCGAGCGAGGACATACTCGATATATCGGTGCGTCTCTCCGATGCGGCTCATGCCCGGTTTCAAGCGCGCGGATAAGCTTTCAACCCTTGTAAGGATATTTCCTCAAGGTGATGATTTTTCTTTCATTTTTGCTTTCTGCCAAAGTTTCTCCTTGGCTTTGAGAGGGAGGGCCGAAAAGTCTTCCCCGGCCTCATCCTCCATCGACCGAAAGCGACGTTCGAACTTGCGGTTGGCGCGGCGTAGCGCCTGTTCGGGATCGACCTTCATATGCCGGGCCAGGTTGGTGACCGCAAACAGCAGGTCGCCTATTTCCTCTTCGCGCTCGGCATCGGTCCGGGCCGAGCGAACCTCATCCAGCTCTTCGTCGATCTTGGCTATCACGCCCTCGCTGTCGGGCCAGTCAAATCCGGTGCGGGCAGCACGTTTCTGAAGCTTTTCCGCGCGCAACAGCGCAGGCAGGGCGTTTGCTACTCCGGCCAGTGCGCTGTCATCAGCCTTGCCCGGAGCAGCCTTGCGCTCTGCAGCCTTGATTTCCTCCCAGCCCGGAGACTCTTCGTCATTGCCAAAGACATGAGGATGGCGCCGGACCATTTTATCGCAAATCGCCTCGACCACATTTTGAAAGGCGAAATGGCCGGCTTCTTCGGCGATCCGGGCGTGAAACACCGTCTGGAGCAGCAAATCGCCCAATTCGTCGCGCAGGGCCTCGATGTCCTCGCGCTCGATCGCATCGGCGACCTCATAGGCTTCTTCGATGGTGTAGGGCGCGATGGTGGAAAAGCTCTGCTGAATATCCCATGAGCAACCTTCATCGGGATCGCGCAGGCGCGCCATGATCCTGATCAGGGGGGTAATATCCGGGCTTTTATGATCGGGCATCTATAAATCCGATAATATATATTATGTTAAATATGTGCATATAGAAGGGCATTGAAACGAGCATTTCTGGCTTCTATGGCTCCAATATCATTTCGCCATCCTCGACCCGCCAGCCTTTCAGGCGAGACAGAAAATTCATTCCCAGCACGTTCACCCCATTGAATCTGTCCGATACCACGATCGGCAAATCGGCCGTATGGATCGGTCCGATCGCAAGCCCGGCAATCATCGATCGCCTTGCCAACACGGTACCGTTGGCTGTCTGCATCGCCATGCCCGGCCCGTCTGGATCGACATTAAGGCCCGCATTGCGTGCTACGTCATCGGACAAGGCCGTGATCGTTGCGCCGCTGTCGATCAGAAATCTGGCCGAAGTTCCGTTGATCTCTCCATCAACCCAGAAATGGCCATCCGGCCCCATTCTGATGTGAAGAGTGTCGCCATCCGCCCGTTGGCGCGCAGCGCCTGTAAGTTCCTGACCTACATCACGGGCTATATCGACAAAATGTTGACGATATGTGAACAAAGCAAGAACTATGAAGAAAATCGCAATCCAGCCAAGGACCATCGCCAGGCTGCTCCGGAGGGAGAAACGACGCGAAATCAAGGCCGACCCGACGAGAACAAGCGCCAGCACATACCATATAATATGGGCCTGATCGGATATGTTCATCGCAGGATACCTCCGATACCGATGCAGATAGCCTGCCCGGTCATAAGGTCAGCTTCAACCCGTCATGAGCTGGTCGAACATGGGCGGGCAAAGTAGCGCAGAGCTGGTCATAATCCATGCTCTGGTCCATATGGGTGAGATAGGCCCTGCCCGGTTTCAATCGCTCGATCGCTTCGAGAGTCTGGGAAAGATGCGAATGGGTCGGATGCGGCGTTTCACGCAGCGCATCGACAACCCACAGGTCAAGCCCCGAAAACAGCGCACTCATAGCCGGGGTTACTTCATGAAAATCAGTGGCATATCCAACAGATTTCCCATCATTTCCGAAGCGGAATCCGGTCGACCATATCGGCCCGTGGGGCATGTCCACCCAGCCTATATCAATGTCTCCGATCGTCAGCCTGTCCGTCGCAAGATTTTGCCCGGCGATGATCGGCACATAGCCTTCCCTGCCATCGAAGGCATAGGAGAAGCGACGACGGAGCATTTTCAGCGTTTCGGCGCGGGCATAACCCGGAATGGGGTCGGCCCGCTGCAATGCGCGGCTTCGATAATGATATACCTGTCGAAGATCGTCGATGCCGTGACTGTGGTCGGCATGATCGTGCGTCCACAGGACGGCGTCGATGGCGATGACATTGGCGGCAAGCAACTGTTCCCGCATATCAGGGGAAGTATCGACGAGGATGGTGGTCGTGTCGCTTTGCACCAGCAGGGAGACACGGGTTCGTCGGTTTTTTGGGTTTTCCGGGTCGCATTGCCCCCAATCATTACCGATGCGAGGGACACCGGAAGAGGTGCCGCATCCCAATATAGTGACATGCAGCCCCATGATCAGCCGACGTGCGATCCGCTGCGCCCAGCGGCGACTTTTTTTGCCTTTCCGAACAGGGTGAAGAAATTATCCTGCGTTGCGGCAATCAGCATCTCAATAGGTTCGTCCCGCAGCTTCGCCAGAAAGCGCGCCGTATCGGCAACATAGGCCGGCTCGCACGTCTTGCCCCGATGTGGCACCGGCGCGAGAAAGGGTGAGTCCGTCTCGATCAGCAGCCGTTCGAGCGGTAGACGAGCCGCCGTTTCCTGTAATTCCGTTGCGTTTCGGAAGGTTACGATGCCGGAAATGCTGATATAAAGGCCGAGATCCAACGCCGCATCGGCAAAAGCGCCGCTCGCGGTGAAGCAATGAATAAGTGCCGGAAAAGCCCCCTTCCCCATTTCCTCGCGCAGGATCGAAAGCGTATCTTCCTCCGCATCTCGAGTGTGGATGATGAGCGGCAGACCCGTTTCGCGCGCGGCGCTGATATGGCTACGAAAGCTTTTTTTCTGCCGGTCCCGGTCGCTATGGTCGTAAAAATAGTCCAGCCCGGTTTCGCCAATGCCCACCACCTTGGGATGAACCGTCGCAGCAATCAACCGTTGCGCGTCGATATCCGGATGCTCGTCCGCTTCATGCGGGTGGATGCCGACGCTCGCCCAGATATCGGGGTGTCGTTCAGCCGTGGCGATGATATCCGCCCATTCGCTCTCACGCGTCGAAATATTGAGCATGCCGGTAATGCCTGCCGCATGGGCGCGGTCGATTACCCGATCCTGCTCCTCGACCAGTCCCTTATAATTGAGGTGGCAATGGCTATCGATCATGCGGCCCCCTGCCCCTCCTCTGTCGGCAGCTCAAGTCGCGGAAAGAGCGGCTTGGGCGGCGAGAGGGTGAAACCGGACGCTGCAATTTCGGCATACCAGTTGCCGGAGAGCGCCTCATAGGACCGCACGGCATTTTGCACGCCCATCTGATCGAGCAGGGCGTCGGCGCTTGCCGGGATGATCGGGCGAATGGCGATGGCGAGCATGCCGATCGTCTCATAAAGCACTGCCAGCACAGCTTCCATCCGCTCGGGATCGGTCTTGCGCAGGGCCCAGGGAGCCTGCGCATCGATATAGGCGTTGCAGGCGAATACGGCGCGCATCCAGGCTTCGATCGCCTGCGACGGAGCCAGCGCCTTCAACGCAGCGGGCACGGTTTCGGCACAAGCCATTTTCACCTCGGTCAGCAGCGCCTTATCTTCATCGCTGGCCTTGGTGGCTGTGGCGACAGGCAGGCGTCCATCGAGATTTTTGGCGATAAAGCTCAGCGTGCGCTGAGCGAGGTTGCCGAAGCTATTGGCAAGATCGCTATTGCTTTTAAGAACAATAGCTTCTGGGCTATAGCTTCCATCGTTCCCGAATGTGACCTCGGCCAGCAGGAAATAACGCAGCTGATCGACACCGAAGCGATCCGCCAGTTCCAGCGGATCGGCGACATTGCCGAGCGATTTCGACATTTTCTCGCCCCGGTTGAGCAGGAAGCCGTGACCGAAGACTCGTTTCGGCAACGCAAGCTTCGCACTCATCAGGAAGGCCGGCCAGTAAACCGCATGAAAACGAATAATATCTTTGCCGATGATATGGGTGATGTCGCCACCCTCGGCCCAATAGCGCGCCATCCGCTCCTTGTCGTCAGGATAGCCGCAGCCGGTGATATAGTTGGTGAGCGCATCCACCCACACATACATCACATGGCCCTCACTCCCCGGAACCTGCACCCCCCAGTCGAAGCTGGTGCGCGAGACGCTGAGATCAGACAATCCGCCTTCGACGAAGCGCATCACCTCATTGCGGCGGCTTTCGGGCTGAATGAAATCGAGGTTTTCGGCATAGAGCTTCAGCAGCGGCTCCTGATAGCGCGACAGGCGGAAGAACCAGCTTTCCTCGACCGTCCATTCGACCGGTGTACCCTGAGGGGACAATTTTACCTCGCCCTCTCCCTCGGTCAGTTCCTTTTCGTCGTAAAAGGCCTCGTCACGAACCGAATACCAGCCCTCATAACGGTCGAGATAAAGGTCGCCATTATCAGCCATTGCCTGCCAGATCGCCTGGCTGGAACGGTGATGATCCGGCTCGGTGGTACGGATGAAACGATCATAGGATATATTAAGAGAATCGCACATCTCTCTGAAATATCCCGACATTTCATTAGCCAGCTCGATGGGGGCGATGCCCCGGTTACGGGCCGTCTGGGCCATTTTGAGCCCATGTTCATCCGTACCGGTCTGGAAAAACACATCCCGTCCCATCATCCGGTGCGCGCGGGCGAAGGCGTCGGTCGCGATCGCCTCATAGGCATGGCCGATATGGGGCCGCCCATTGGGATAGCTGATGGCGGTGGTGATGGTATAGGGTTTGCCCATGGCGGTTCGAAAGTCTTTCATGTGCTGCGATTTTGGCCCTGTCTAGCGGCAGTGCAGCATGAGGCCAAGGCGTTTGTGAGGCGGGCGCGTGCTTCAGCGCGGCTCCGGTGGCGCGAGAGCTGCGACATGGCCGCATAGCTCAAACACCGTGGCCGCAGGATCGAGCGATAGCGGGATCGCGCCGGCCGCCAGATCGCGGGCCTGTTCCCATGCCCCGATCGCTCCGGCCAGTGCCGGGCCGCCCAGCCCGCGCGCCCGCGACGCGATGAACGCCGGGACCTGCGCCAGAAAAGCCTCGAAGCGCGGCTTGGCATTGCGCGCCGCCAGCGCCTTTGCCAGCTTTATCCGCTCGCCATTGTCGGGATCTCCGGTCATCGCGATCCTGTCGAGAATATCGAGCATTTCGCTTATGGCGAGGCCCGACAGGGATAGCGCCTTGCCGGGAGCACCTTCCCCGATCCGTATCAGCTCCGCAAGATCGGCCTCGCTCAGTTCCGGAGCAGCCTGCCGCAACGCAGCCTCCATTTCCCCCCGCTCCAGCGGCGACAGGCGCAACAGGCGGCAACGGGAACGGATAGTGGGGAGCAGGCGCGACGGGGCATGGCTGACAAGCAGGAAAATAACGTTGCGCGGCGGCTCTTCCAGATTTTTGAGCAGCGCATTGGCCGCGCCCCGCTCCATATCGTCGGCGCTGTCGATCAGGATGACGCGCCGCTGCGATACCGAAGGGGCGGTAGATAAAAGTCGGCCCAGCCCGCGTATCTGGTCCACGCTGATATTGCGGGCGAGATCGCCATTATCTTTCTCCAGCCGGCGCAGTTCCGCATAATCGGGATGCGTTCCGGCCTGGAAAAGATGGGTCGCCATATGGTCGTCCGCGACCATGGCGGCCTTTTCTTCCCCTGCCAGCAGGGTAAGGGCCATCTCCCGCGCGAGGCTGGCCTTACCGATGCCCGGAGGACCAGCAAAGATCCAGCCATGGTGCAGACGCCCACTGGTCGCGGCCCGCATCATTTCCGCGCGCACCGCATCATGACCGAAAACCCGGTTCACGGCATCATGTCCGTCAATGCGGCAATGATTTGATGGTGAACCGCCTCGGGCTCTCCGGCAGCGTCGATAATCCGAAATCGCTCCGGCTCCGCCTCGGCATAACCCAGAAAGGCCCTGGCCACGCGCTCATGAAAGACGCGACCTCGCGCGCCGAAGCGATCCGCCTTGCCGTCATCCCGCGCGGCGGCCCGCGCCTCGGCCTGCTCCATCGGCAGCGTTAGCAACAGCGTGCGATCGGGCATCAGGCCTTCCGAACCGATATGATGCAGCGCCATGATATCCGCATCAGCAAGGCCGCTTGCGCCCGACTGATAGGCGCGGGTGCTGTCGATATAGCGATCGCACAATATCCATGCGCCGCGTGCCAGCGCCGGGCGGATCACCTTTGCTACATGGTCGGACCGGGCAGCCGCGAACAGCAGCGCCTCGGCACGCGGGTTCCAGCGATCGGCTTCGCCGGAGAGCAGCAGCGCACGGATCGCCTCCGCCCCGTCGGTGCCGCCCGGTTCCCGCGTTTCAACGACTTCCTGCCCGCCGTCCCGCAAGGCGCGCGCCAGCAAGGAGAGTTGCGTGGACTTACCGGCCCCTTCCCCGCCTTCCAGCGTGATAAACTTCCCCCGACGGATCAGCGGCTCGCTCACCCGAAAAAGGATTTCAGGCCGTTCCACAACCGCCCGAAAAAGCCTGCCTCCGAAACCGCTTCTCCCGCGACAAGCGGCATCACCTGCGGGTCGGTATCATTGGTGGAAATGATGAGCTGGGCAATTTGCTGCCCCTTGGCGATCGGCGCCTTGATCGGCCCGGTATAGACGACCTTGGCGCTGATGCTGCCCGATGCGGTGCGCGGCAGGGTGACGGCAAGATCGCGCGGCGCGACCAGCGGTACGGACGTCGCACTGCCCAGCTGGACCTCGGCGGTTTCGACCGTCTGGCCCCGCTTGAACAGCGGCTGGGCGCGCCATGCCTTGAAACCCCAGTCCATGAAGCGGACGGATTCCTGAATGCGGCCATTATAGGTATCGAGCCCGGCAACGACCATGACCAGCCGGCGACCGTTCTGGATCGCCGAGCCGGTAAAGCCATAGCCCGCTTCCTGCGTATGCCCGGTCTTGAGACCGTCCGCCCCCGCGATCTTGCCCAGGATCGGGTTGCGGTTATCCTGCTTGATTGCCGTACCGCCCATGGTCTTGCCCCATGTGAAGGACTCGGTCGCATAGAAACGCTTATACAGATCGGGGGTTTCCTCGATCGTCGCCGCCGCCAGCGTCACCAGATCACGCGCGGTGACATAGGTGCGCCCCTCGTCCGGCCAGCCGTTGCTGGTGCCGAAATGGCTGTCGGTCATGCCGAGGCGCTCGGCCTCCTTGTTCATGAGGTCGGTAAAGGCCTCTTCCGTTCCGGCAATGCCTTCGGCCAGCACCACACAGGCGTCATTCCCGGACAGGGTGACGATTCCGTGCAGCAGATTTTCGACCGACACCTGTTCGCCCGGCGACAGGAACATGGTGGAGCCTGCCTGCGGCCCGTGCCATTTCTGCCAGGTTTCAGGCCGGACCGTGAATTTCTTGTCGAGCGACAGCTCTCCCTTCTGGATGAGCAGGAAGGCGACGTGGGCCGTCATCATCTTCGCCATCGAAGCAGGGGGCATGCGCGTTTCCCCGCCCTTGTCGAACAGCACCGCGCCCGAGGAAAGATCCTTCATATAAGCGATCGGCGCGTTGCTTTCGAACGACGGCGCGCTCGCGACAAGCGGCGTGGCGGAAACGGACAGAAGCAGCGCGGCGGCGAAAAATTTCTTCATCAAACTCTCGACAATGATACGAATCCGGAAATGGGCTCGACGCTCAGTCGTTTATCATGATCCGCGCGCCGTTAAAGCCCGATGCTGCCGCATTCTTGACGGCATTGAGAGCCGAGGTGGCATCGGCATAGGGGCCGGTACGCACCCGCCAGACGCCGTCCGCCCCGGAAAGAAAGGCATTGGCGCGCCGCGCGGCGTCCCGCGCCCGGCTTTCCGAGGCGAAGGCCGCAATCTGCACCACATAGGCTTTACCTTGCGGCAAGGCCGGTATGGCGGGATCGGTTCCCGGCAACCGGGCGGAAAGCAACCCGCTATTCTTCTGTGCCGGAGAGGCCGGAGGCGGTTCCATCATCGGGGCAACTTCCTCGATCGCGGGCAGGCGAACGGGGGAACCCGACGGTTTGCCGAGATTGTCCCGCAGTGCAAGGAGTATGTCCTCCGGCGTCCTGACGCGCTCTGTTGCGGGCAATCCCGCACGCAGCCGGTTCCGTTCTTCCTCGGGCGGGGCCACACGCCGTACCCGCACCGGAACCGCGCCATGGCCGCTGATCCCGAGCTGTTCGGCGGCGCCCCGGGACAGGTCGATCAGGTGACGATTGGTGAAGGGGCCGCGATCATTGACGCGTACGATGATCGTCCGTCCGGTGTTGAGCGCCGTCACCTCGACATAGCTCGGTAACGGCAAGGTGCGGTGCGCGGCGGAAATAGCCGACGGGTCAAAAATCTCGCCGCTGGCGGTGCGGCTGCCCGATAATTCCTCGCCATACCAGCTTGCATAGCCGACATGGTCATATCCCCGATCATCGTCGGGCGCATAGGTGGTCCCGCGCACCGTATAGGGTTTGCCGATCTTCACCGGCATATCCCTGAGCAAAGGGCCCAGAACAGGGGACGGATCGGCAACGGGCACTTCATTCAGTGCCGGGTGGGCCGAAATCCTCCCCGCCGGGCCGATGCTGGCGATGATGGCTATCGCCGTCAGGCCAAGCGCCACCCCCTTCACGTCAGTTTTCCACCGCATCGGCCAGCAACCCGACCGAAAGCGCGTAAAAGTTGGAACAGTTATAATCGAGAATGACCTGATAATTGCCTGTCAGCAGATAGCCGACCTTCCCCTGCCCATCCGGCTCCAGCAAGGTTGCCAGCGCCGTGTCGGGCAATGTTTTCCCGCTTGCCGGGGCAACGCCCAGCCTGCGCCATTCCGCCATGGTCAGCCAGCGGCTATGCCGTTCGAACACGCGCGGGCAACGCGGCGGCGATGTCCGGTTGGCGACAGCGCTGCGGTCCAGCGAGGCCGGTACATTGACCTTTATTCCCCAGGGCTGCCCCTTGCGCCATCCGGCATCGACGAAATAATTGGCGATGGAAGCAAGCGCATCGGCCTGATTGTTCCAGATATCGGCCTTCCCGTCGCCATCGCCATCCCTCGCCACGCGGAGATAGACGGACGGCAGAAATTGCGGATAGCCCGTCGCGCCTGCCCAGCTTCCGACCAGTCGCGACCGGGGTATGCCTTCATCCAGCATCTTCAGCGCGGCCAGAAATTCCGGTTCGAACAGGCTGCGCCGCCGCCCCTCATAAGCCAGCGTCGCAAGCGACCGCAGCAGATCGAAATCACCGGTATAGCTGCCATAATTGGTTTCATGACCGAAGATCGCGACCATGATCGATTCGGGTACGCCGGTTTCCTGTTCGATCCGCGAGAGTTTCGCGCGGTTGTCCTGCCAGGCCACCCTCCCGCCGCGAATGCGCGCCGTGTCGACATGCTTGACCCGATAGGGCTCGAAGGGAGGAATCGGGGCATCGAACGATCCACCGGGCTGAGACTGGTCGAGACGGATTACCCGCGGGTTGACGGTCAATGTCGGAAACAGGCCGTTCATCGTCGCATCGGAAATGCCCATGGCCCGCGCCTTGATGCGCAGCCCTTCGAGATAGGCATGAAAACCCGCCTCCTCGCTGCTCTGGGCCGGCAGGGGCTGAACCATTTCCTGCGCATGGACATCAGCATGGGCCAGGCCGATCGAAACGAACAGGCCGGAAAAGGCGGTAAACAGGGTTTTCTTCAGAGATATAGGCGGGGTCATCCCCTTATACTGGCATAGCGAGCGACGACGGGGAATGTCCGGCCACCCGATTTTTGGGGCCGGTCATCGCCACCGCCCTGCCATCCCCCTCATTCCCTTTCTTACTCGCCACGAAAACAGGGCTTGGGTTTTGTGACGGTCATAGATATGAAGGCCCGCCTTCGCGACCGATCAACTAAGGACAGGTGGCCGAGTGGTTTAAGGCAGCGGTCTTGAAAACCGCCGTGGGTTCACGCCCACCGTGGGTTCGAATCCCACCCTGTCCGCCACTCCATCATTACCTCAATGGCTGCGCGCCCGATTCTTGGTTGGCGCGCTGCCAAATTTTCACGCATCGCAATACATCGACTGCTCTCAATGGATTATGCTTCCCAGTGAGGACAACGGATGACCGAGCAGAAATTCCCGCGATAGAAATGCGGGTTTTTGTCGGCGATCACATCGGCCTTAACGTTTCCAAACGTTGTGTGAGGCTTGTGTTTGATTCCGTCGTAAAATGCTCGAATGATGTCTTCCTTGAAATGTGGGGTTCTCGGAAATGCAGTAACGACGGCATTGCGAACACCATCGGAATACTGATCGTAGGTCAGGCCGAGAGCAAGGGGGCACACTCCGGCATGACGGCGTGGAGGGCGACCACGACAGGGGCACGCTCAAGCCCGACGAAGCAGCGGATAGGCTCCAGCAGGCGGGCATTGCGGCCCTCATCCATACCAGCCCGTCCCATACGCCCGAGCGTCCCCGCTGGCGCGTTCTGGCCCCCTTGTCGCGGTCCATGCCCCCGGCGGAACGGGAACGGCTGGTGGCGCGGCTCAACGGTGTTCTCGGACGCGCGCTCCAGCCGGAATCCTTCACCCTGTCGCAGGGCTTCTATTACGGCGGAGTCGACGGCGCGCATCCCGTCGAGACGATCACAGTCGAAGGCGCTGGCATCGACACGCTCGACAGCCTTGATGCTGGGGCGCTCGATAAGCGGGGCAAGCCCTACGACGGGGGCAAGACCGGGCAGTCGCCGGAGAAGCCCGGAGAGTGCGATTCCGCCGATGACCTCATGTATGTGCCGCCGGAACTGCTCAGGGCACTGGCTGAGCCGGACGGCGGCGATTGGGCCGACTTTCAGCCGCTCCCTCAAGTCGGCAAGATCAGGCAGGCGCTGGCCGCGATACCGGCGGAGGCGCGCGACGAAAGGGAATCCTGCTGGCGTCCTGTCAGCATGGCCCTTCATCATGAGTTCGCTGGCAGCGAGGCCGGGTTTGCGCTCTGGGATGAATGGAGCAAGGCCAGCCCGAAATATGACACTCGCGACCAGCGGCGAGTCTGGGAATCTTTTGGGATGCGCAACGCCAGCGGCTGTTCGCGCTGTCGCACGACATGATTCAGGCATTTCTCCTTGAGGATTGGGCAACACGAAAGCCTCGGCTGATCGAGACGCAGCGCTGGCAACTTCCGGGTAAGCGCGATGGGCACGACCTGTCGCTCGATCCCAGCACGCACGAGTTCGCCGTCACGACGGAAGATGGTGGCTGGCGCTTCTCACCAGAGAGCGGAGAATATGTGGCAATTCCGTTCTTGAACCCAGCTCGCCAAGTCAAGGCGATCAATTTCAACGGCGACAGCGTCGCCTGGGTTCAGGCCGAGGATAGTTGGTGGTCTTATGGCTTCACGGTTGCCAAGCGAGACGGGTCTGCTCGCGAGCGTATCAACGTCACCGGAATTCATCTCTACAAGATACGCTGGTTTCGTTAGCCAACCGCTCAGTGGCGCTATGTGGCGTTAGGCAGGTTGCCCGATCCCGTTCCGAGCGGGCAAGGCTTCGGAAACGCATGGGTCCGCACTTCGGCTAGCCTTGGACTTGTACCGGATTTGCGCCGGTTCCCTGAGCGATTAGAGCTCGCAACAGGAGACCGACGCGATGATTAAGCATACAGAAGAGTTCAAGCAT
>SBGG01000096.1 GCA_006226685.1 Sphingomonadales bacterium | reverse complement strand
CAGGAATATGCCGATATTTCCAGGCTTTTCGACGCAGCGCCGGGCCATTTTGGTCAAATCCCTGCGGGACGTCCAAATGGCTTCCCTCTCGAACCCAATTGCCCTTGGAAAGGCAACAAGCCTTCCCGGCGGGCAATTTGGCCCGATATGTTCGCCATTTGGACGCCTCAACGGTGTCAGTAATGGGTCCTGACCCTACAACCATGGTTCCCGACGGGAATCGGCTTGGGCATATCCGGAACGGCTGAGAAGGAAATCAGGCACCATCCATTTCTGTCCGAAACGGGCAGAGCCTGAACCTGTCAGACGCGCATCGGCATCAATACGTAGAGCGCCGGGCTGCGATCATTTTCGCGGATCAGCGTGGGTGCGGCCTGATCGGCGAGATGCAGTTCGACGACATCGCCCTCCAGCTGCCCCAATATGTCGAGCAGATAGCGCGCGTTGAAGCCGATTTCGAAGCCATTGCCGTCATAATCGCCGGGCACTTCCTCGGCAGCCGTGCCGTTTTCCGGGCTGGTGACGGACAGGGTGATCTTGTCCTTATCCAGCGCCATCTTCACCGCGCGGGTTTTTTCGGTGGCGATGGTCGCAACGCGATCCACACCTTCTTCAAAACTGCGCGGGTCGATTTTCAGCAGCTTGTCGTTCCCGGTCGGGATCACGCGGCTGTAATCGGGGAAGGTGCCGTCGATCAGCTTGCTGGTCAGGATCGCATTGCCAATGCCGAAGCGGATCTTGCTCGCCGACAAAGAGATGTCGACGCTGCCTTCGACCTCGTCGAGCAGCTTGCGCAGCTCCGCAATGCATTTGCGCGGCACGATGATGTCCGGCATGCCTTCCGCGCCGTCCGGGCGCGGCACGGTGACGCGGGCGAGGCGATGGCCGTCGGTTGCGGCGGCCTTCAGCACCGGCTGCGGATCTTCTGACACGTGGAAGAAGATACCGTTCAGATAATAGCGGGTTTCCTCGGTCGAGATCGCGAACCGGGTTTTGTCGATGATCTGCTTCAGCGTTTCTGCGGGCAGCTCGAAATGGGTCGGCAACTCGCCCTCAGCGATGATCGGGAAATCGTCGCGCGGCAGGGTGGCGAGGTTGAACCGCGCCCGGCCCGCCTGGATCAGCATCTTGCCTTCGGCCGCTTCGATCGACACCTGGCTGCCTTCGGGCAGCTTGCGCGCGATGTCGAACAGCGTGTGCGCGGAAATGGTGGTGGAACCGGGCGTTTCAACCTGCGCCTGAACCTGCTCGACCACCTGAAGGTCAAGGTCCGTCGCCATCAGGCGAATGGTGCCGTCCGCCGCCGCCTCAATCAGCACGTTGGAAAGAATCGGGATGGTGTTCCGCCGCTCGACCACCGACTGGACATGGCCCAGGCTCTTGAGCAGCGTCGCGCGTTCGATGGTTGCCTTCATTCCCCGTTCCGTTTCCACTTCACTTCAGTCACTGCACAATCTGCATATGCATCGTTCGTTCCTGAATTGGGAATCCGTGAACGACGATGCCCCCTTGTCGGGGAACCTTCATTACCGACAATCCTTTCCGGGGCAAGTCGCCGCCGCATAAAGGCGTGCTGTGGACGTCTTTTTTTGGTGCATCGGCGCTTGCAAATAGGCTGGCGCTGCGCTTTGCCTGTCGATGATGATGCGAACCATGGCCCTGATCCCTGCCCTGATGGCGACCGCCATGCCTGCCTCGGCGCGCGATTCGCTGGGGGTGTTCGAAGGCTGGGGGGCTTTTCGCGATGCCGCGGGGCCGCGATGTTATGCCATTGCAGAGCCGGTGCGCTCCTCTCCGGGCAAGGGAGACAGGCGCGCCTTCGCCGCGATCGGCACATGGCCGGAAAAGCATGTGCGCGCGCAGTTCCATGTGCGGCTGAGTCGCGCCCGTGCGGAAGGCAGCGCCCTCTATCTCAGCATCGGCGACCGTCGTTTCGCGTTGCTGGCGAGCGCAGGGGCGGGCTGGGCGCAGGATGCGCGCATGGACGCGGCGATCATCGCGGCGATGCGCACAACGCGCACGATGAGCGTGGAAGGCAAGGCGGGCAATGGCCGCGCCTTCTACGATCTCTATGTGCTGCGGGGCGCGGCAACGGCGATAGATGCCGCGGCACTTGGCTGTATCGAAGGGTAGAGCGGGTTCAGAAACGCCGGATCAGGCGGGTAACCGAACTGGGGCCGCTACGCCGGTCATGGGTCTTCTCCTCGCCGACCTCCTTCTCCAGCGCCTTGCGGATTTCCTCCAGTTCATGCTCGGTCATATGTTCTATGCCGATAAACTGGTTGCGGGCCTTCGACACTGCTCGGATCAGTTCGTCGAGCTTTGCCTGCATCGCCGCTGCGTCGCGATTCTGGCTGTTCTGGATCACGAACACCATGAGGAAGGTGATGATGGTGGTCGATGTGTTCACGACCAGCTGCCAGGTGTCCGAAAATCCGAAAATCGGGCCGGAAAAGGCCCAGAGGATGATGCTGACGACGGCGAGGATGAAGGCCCAGGGCTGGCCGACGGCCGCCGCGACGCTGGTCGAAATACGGGTGAAGAAACGATCCATGCAGCGACTCACTCAAAATATATGGTCCTGCGGGACAACTGCACTTATATGCGCCTGATGCAAATCCCCGGACATATCGACCCCGTACCCGTGCCGCGCGCAATCACACCGCGCGAGGATGGCCGCATCGACCTGATGGGCCTCAGCCGCGAACAGATTCGCGCCGAGCTGGAAGCACAGGGACTGGATGCCAGACAGGCGAAGCTGCGCGCGAAGCAGATTTTCCACTGGCTTTATCATCGCGGCGTGACCAGCTTCGATGACATGACGGACATTGCCAAGGCGCAGCGGCCTTTCCTCGCCGAACGCTTCGTCATCGGCCGCCCGCAGGTGGTGGAGGCGCAGGTGTCGAGCGACGGTACCCGCAAATGGCTGCTGCGGTCCGATGACGGGCAGGATTATGAGATGGTGTTCATCCCGGATGCGGATCGGGGGACGCTGTGCGTTTCCTCGCAGGTCGGCTGCACGCTCAACTGCCGTTTCTGCCACACGGGAACGATGCGTCTGGTTCGCAACCTGACGCCCGGAGAGATTGTCGGGCAGGTGATGCTGGCGCGCGATGCGCTGGGCGAATGGCCCAAGGGCAGCATGGCTTCGGTCGCCGAGGACGAGGATGACGACGCGCCGCAATATACGACGGACGGGCGCATGCTCACCAATATCGTGATGATGGGCATGGGGGAGCCGCTCTATAATTTCGACAATGTCCGTGCCGCGCTCAAGGTGGTGATGGATGGCGATGGCCTTTCGCTTTCGAAGCGTCGCATCACCCTGTCGACCAGCGGTGTCGTGCCGATGATGGCGCGCGCGGGTGAGGAGATTGGCGTCAATCTTGCCGTGTCGCTCCATGCCGTGACCAAGGAAATCCGCGATGAAATCGTGCCGATCAACCGCAAATATGGGATTGAGGAACTGCTCGCCGCCTGCGCCGCCTATCCGGGCGCGAATAATGCGCGACGCATCACCTTCGAATATGTGATGCTGAAGGACAAGAATGACAGCGATGAGGATGCGCGCGAACTGGTGCGCCTCATCCGTAAGTATAAGCTTCCCGCCAAGGTCAACCTGATCCCGTTCAACCCCTGGCCCGGAGCGCTCTATGAATGTTCCACGCCGGAACGGATCAGGCGTTTTTCCGACATCATCTTCGAAGCGGGGATCAGCGCGCCGGTGCGGACCCCGCGCGGACGCGACATCGCGGCGGCCTGTGGCCAGCTCAAGACGCAGGCGCAGAAGCTGAGCCGCGCCGAACTCGACCGGCTGGCGGAGGAAAAACAGGCCGCGCTTGGCTGACCTGGTCGGTCCTGCCGCTTTTGCGTTGCTGGCCGGATGCGTCGGCGGGGCGATGAACGCGCTCGCCGGCGGGGGGACCTTTGCCACCTTGCCGGCTCTCATTGCGCTGGGGCTGCCCGCCAATATCGCCAATGCCACCTCGAATTTCGCCCTGCTGCCCGGGGCCTGTTCCAGCGCATGGGTCTATCGCCATGAAGTGAAACCGCTGGGCGGGGTGAGCCTGTACTGGCTGGCCTTCGTGACATTTCTGAGCGGGCTGGCCGGAGGGCTGCTCCTCGTCGTTACGCCGAGCGAAACCTTCGATATTCTGATCCCGTGGCTGCTGCTTTTCGCCTTTGCCGTGATGCTGTTGGGTGCGAAAGCGAGCAGCTGGTTGCGCGCGCGCGTGTCGATCGGTGCGCGGACGCTGATTGTATCGCAAATTCTGCTGGGGATTTATGGCGGCTATTTCGGCGGTGGCGTGGGTCTTGTCACCACCGCGCTTTACGGTTTGCTGACCGGGATCACCGTGCGGGAGATGTTCGCGCCGCGCATCTTCATGCTGGCCACGGCCAATATCGCCGCAGGCATTATCTTCCTGTGGTTCGGCATGATCGATTGGATTTCCTGTCTGCCGATGCTTGCTGGAGCCGTGATCGGCGGCTGGCTGGGGGCGCATGTCGGGAAAAGGCTGCCACCTATGGCCGTGCGCATCTGGACGCTCGTCGTGACGGCCGCCACGACAGCGGTGTTTTTCTCCCGCGCCTATTTCTAGTCTTGAAGGCGGGGCGGAGTCGGGGCGGAGGCGGGGCGATGCAGGGGGCGTCAGGCCGCCTTCTGCAACTCCATCTCCATCCGGTCCCAGATTTCGACCAGCGCCGCGACCAGATCCCGCATCATCTCTTCGCTATGGGCGGGGCCGGGGGTGAAGCGCAGGCGCTCCGTCCCGCGCGGCACGGTCGGATAATTGATCGGCTGCACATAGACGCCATATTCGGCGAGCAATATATCGCTGATCTTCTTGGCCTTCACCGGATCGCCGACGAGCAGCGGTACGATATGGGTGACCGAGTTCATTACCGGTAACCCGGCCTCGCGCATCAGTTCCTTCAGCTTGGCGGCGGCGGCCTGCTGGCCCTCGCGCTCCACGCTGGATTGTTTCAGATGCCGCACCGAGGCAAGCACGCCCGCAACCAGTACCGGCGACAGCGAGGTGGTGAAGATGAAGCCCGGCGCATAGCTGCGGATGCAGTCGATGATCATCTTGTCGGCGGCGATATAACCGCCCATCACGCCGAAGGCCTTGCCCAGCGTACCCTCGATGATGGTCACGCGATCGGCCACCGCATCGCGATCGGTGATGCCGCCGCCGCGCGGACCGTACATGCCGACGGCATGGACTTCGTCGCAATAGGTGATGGCGTTATATTCGTCGGCCAGATCGCAGATTTCGGCGATCGGCGCGATGTCGCCATCCATCGAATAGACGCTTTCGAACGCGATCAGCTTCGGCGTTTCCGGGTCCTCTGCGGCGAGTAGCTCGCGCAGATGATCGAGATCATTGTGGCGCCACACCCGCTTTTCGCAACCCGAATTGCGGATGCCTGCGATCATGCTGGCATGGTTGAGTTCGTCGGAGAAAATGACGCAGCCGGGCAGCAGCTTCGCCAGCGTCGAGAGCGTCGCCTCGTTCGAGACATAGCCCGAGGTGAAGAGCAGGGCCGCTTCCTTGCCGTGCAGGTCAGCCAGCTCATTTTCAAGGTCGACATGATAATGGGTGTTGCCGCCGATATTGCGGGTGCCGCCGGAACCGGCGCCGACATCATGCAGCGCCTCTTCCATCGCGGCGACCACCTTGGGGTGCTGGCCCATCGCCAGATAGTCGTTGGAGCACCAGACGGTAATCGGCTTCGGCCCGTTATGGCCGTGGAAGCATCGCGCGTTCGGATAAGCGCCTTTGTTGCGCAATATATCGATGAAAACGCGATACCGGCCTTCACTGTGCAGACGTTCGATCGCCTGACTGAATATATGCTTATAATTCACTGCGCTGCTAAGCCCCATATTGCCGCAATCGCTCCAAAAACGCCTGCGGTTTAGCGCGCTATTCCGGACAATGCCAGCGATAACGTTTCGCAGGGGTGCAGTTTATATGGGGTACAGGTGGTGAAAAACCAGATCATAATATGTCGATCCGGGGCAGGCCATAGCGGGTGAGCGCGGGTTTCAGCGGTTCTATGTCCGGGTCCATCCGGGTGAAAAGGGCAATGCCCGGCGGCGGGGTGTCGGGCCAGGGGTGATCGCCGTTGAGAAAGGCGATGCGTCGCGCAATTCCGTCGCCGCCATGCAGAAACTGGATGGAGTCGGCGCCGATTTCCCGCGCCGCCGCCCGTAATTCCTCCTCGACCAGCGGAAAATGGGTGCAGGCGAGCACCACCCGGTCCAGTCGGTCGCCGCCGGGTTGTTCGATCAGGCCGAGCAATGCGGTGCGCGCGACATCGGGATCGAGCGGCTGACCGCGCAGCTTTGCCTCCGCCAGCGACACCAGCGCGGCGCTGCCATGCCGCAGCACGAGGCAGTCCGCGCCATGTTCGGCGGCGAGTCGGTCTACATAGGGCTGGCGTACCGTCGCCTCGGTGCCGAGTACGCCGATCACCCGCGTTTTCGAGGACAGGGCGGCGGGCTTGATCGCGGGTACGGTGCCGACCACCGGAATGTCGAGCGCGGCGCGCACCGCCGACAGGGCGATGGTCGAGGCGGTGTTGCAGGCAATGACCGCAATGCGTGGGCGATAACGTTCGACCAGACGGCCGAGCAGCGCAGGCACGCGAGCGGCGATTTCCGCCTCGCTCTTTGTGCCATAAGGGAAGCCCGCGCGGTCGGCGGCATAGACGACGGGCATGGCGGGCAGCAGGCGCCGCGCCGGTTCCAGTATCGAAAGCCCGCCGACCCCCGAGTCGAAAAACAGGACGGGGGCCGCAGGATCGGCGTGCGCATCCTTCGGGGCGGATTGATCGGGGGAGAGGCTGGTCGTCATGCGCGCTTCTTCTCCGCGTGCATGTGGGGCAAGTCAAGATGGGGAGCCGGCCCGGTTCGGACATTGTCCGGCACGATGGTGGACGAACGGTGGCGGAGCGGCATGTGCGGGTCACCGCTTGCTGCCCTCTCGCCCGCCGGAGCGGGATGGGCTAAGCTCCGGTTCAGGAAGGATGTCGGAGACAGTCTGCCATGGCCCCCCGGACCAATGACCCGCCGATCTATCGTCACCGGCTGCCGACGCGCCTGTGGCACTGGATCAACGCGCTCTGCCTTTATGTGCTGTTCACCAGTGGTCTGGGCATATTCAATGCCCATCCGCGCCTCTATTGGGGCGAATATGGCGCCAATTTCGATCCGGCCTGGCTGGAACTGGGCCGGTTTCCCGGCTGGCTCACCCTGCCGTCCTGGTATAGCCTCGCTTTGTCGCGTCACTGGCATTTGCTGGCCGCGCCGATCTTCATTTTCGCTCTGCTTCTTTACATGATGACCAGCCTCGCCAATGGCCATTTCCGGCGGGATATCGCCTTTCGCCGGGAGGAGCTGCGTCCGGCGCATATCTGGCAGGACATAAAGGATCATGCCCGGCTGCGCTTTCCCAGGGGCGCGGCGGCGATGCGCTATAATGTGCTGCAAAAAGGCGTCTATGCGAAGATCATCTTCCTGTTCCTGCCGGTAATGATCCTGACCGGGCTGGCGATGTCGCCGGGCATGGACGCGGCCTGGCCCTGGCTGACGCAGATATGGGGCGGGCGGCAAACGGCGCGATCGGTTCATTTCATTGCCGCATGGTGTCTTGTTGCGCTGGTTGCGGTGCATTTGCTGGCGCTGTTGCTGGCCGGGCCGCTGGGCCATATCCGCGCGATGATCACCGGCTGGTATCGCGTGCCGCCCGCGCGACCGGACGACACCAGAGAGAAGGCCGGGGAGAAGGCGGCATGAGCATCCTTATCACCCGGCGCACACTCGTCACCGGCGCGGGGCTGACCGCCGCCGGAATGCTGGCCGGTTGCGACCGGCTCAGCCGCAATGAAAGTGCGCGGGAACTGCTGTTCTCGGCCGAGAATTTCCATCGCTGGGCGCAGCGCTCGCTGCTGGCGCGTGATGCGCTGGCGCGGGAATATCGCCCTGACCAGATATCGCCGTTTTTCCGTTCCAACGGCACCAGCAATCCGAATACGGAGGACTATAAGGCATTGTGGCGGGACGGGTTCGCGCACTGGCGACTGCGGATCGACGGGTTGGTGGCGCGGCCGCTTTCGCTCAGCCTCGCGCACCTTCATGCCTTGCCGCACCGGGAACAGATCACCCGTCACGACTGTGTCGAGGGGTGGAGCGCGATCGGCAAATGGCGGGGTGTGCCGCTGGGTCTGTTGCTGAAGGGCGCGGGGCTGAGCACAAGGGCGCGCTATCTCGTCTTTCACTGCGCGGATATGGGCGGCCCGAGCGGTCCCTATTATGAGAGCATCGATATGGTCGATGCCTGGCACCCGCAGACCATCCTCGCTTTTGCCCTGAACGACCGTCCGCTCAAGGTCGCGAACGGCGCGCCGCTGCGCCTGCGTGTCGAGCGGCAGCTCGGTTACAAGCAGGCGAAATATCTGATGCGGGTAGAGGCGGTGGAGAGTCTTTCGCAAATTTATGGCGGCAAGGGCGGATATTGGGAGGACGTCGCCGGATATGACTGGTATGCGGGCATCTGAATCATTCACAATCAGGGAGTTCTGACCGCTCATGGCGCTGCTGGACCATTTTCTGACCCGTCTCATTCGCAAAGGAACATTGACCCGGGTCGATGTGGATGGCTCGATCCGCATTTTCGGATCGCCGGAGCCCGGCTTTCCCGATGTCACGTTGCGACTGAACGATCCCAAAGCCGGGCGTGATATTGTGCTGCATCCGCGCCTCGGCTTTGCCGAGGCCTATATGGACGGGCGGATCAGCATCGATGACGACGACATCATGGGGCTGGTCGGGCTGGTGCGCGGCAACAACCCGTGGGAAAGCGGACGGCAACTGGAGGCGGACGGCATCGCCAAGCGCACGCGCAAGGGCGTACTGCGGCATTTGAAGCAGGCCAATTTCCGCTCTGCATCGAAGAAGAATGTCGCCCATCATTATGATCTGTCCGGCGCGCTTTACGACCTCTTCCTCGACAGGGACCGGCAATATAGCTGTGCCTATTGGGCCGATACGCCGGCGGGTAATGATGCCGGTCTCAGCGTCGCTCTGGACCGCGCGCAGGAGGACAAGAAGGCGCATATCGCTGCGAAGCTGCACCTGAAACCGCATATGAAGGTGCTCGACATCGGCTGCGGCTGGGGCGGCATGGCGCTGTACTTGCATGAAAAATGCGGGGTCGACGTGGTCGGCATCACCCTGTCCGAGGAGCAGCTGGCCGTTGCGCGGCAGCGGGCGAAGGACGCCGGGGTCGCCGACCATGTGAAGTTCGAACTGATCGATTATCGCGACATGAAGGGGGAGTTCGACCGGATCGTCTCGGTCGGCATGTTCGAGCATGTCGGGGTGCCCTAT
Organism: Sphingomonadales bacterium; assembly: GCA_006226685.1. Classification (GTDB taxonomy): domain Bacteria; phylum Pseudomonadota; class Alphaproteobacteria; order Sphingomonadales; family Sphingomonadaceae; genus Sphingobium. Next base: position 4,821 of record SBGG01000096.1, on the reverse strand, counting down.
TATAAGGAGTTCTTCCGCCGCTGCCATAATCTGCTGAAGCCTGACGGGGTGATGTTGCTGCACACGATAGGACGCATGGGCGGCCCCGGCGCGACCGATGCGTTCACGCGCAAATATATCTTCCCCGGCGGCTATATCCCGGCGCTGAGCGAGATTTTGAAAGGCAGCGAACCCAATCGGCTGATGGTGACGGATGTGGAGGCGCTACGCCTGCATTATGGCCTGACCACGCGGGCCTGGTATGAACGGTGCCGGGCACAGCGTGCGGAAATCGAGGCGCTTTACGATGCACGCTTCTTCCGGATGTGGAGCCTCTATCTCGCCGGGGCGACCGCCGCGTTCGAACATGGCGGCATGCTGATCTATCAATTGCAATATGCGCGCGACCGGCACAGCCTGCCGATCACGCGCGATTATATGATGGAGACCGAAGCCCGGTTGCGCGGACCGGCGTGATGAACCGGCCCGGCTGATCCCTGTTCTCCTCCCCGTTCCGGCCATATCGGAACAGGGAGGCTGGGGAGGGACTGCGTCGTTCGGGACGTCAGTTGGTCGGTGCGGGTTTCGGGCCTTTGCGGTCCTTCCACTGGCCGCGCATCGTCTTCATGAAATCCTGATGCTCGGCGACGGTGACTGTGCCGTCTTTGTTCGCGTCCATACGGTCGAAATGGGCCAGCGCGGCATTGACCGCCTCGGCCTGCGTCACCTTGCCGTCCTTGTCCGCATCGGCCCGGCCCAGCATCCCGCCCATCATCATCGGGTCGTCCTGACGGTCTTTGCCGCCCCATTTGCCGGGGCCGCGATCCATCTGACCGGAAGGCATCGGGCCATCCGGGTTTTTGCCCTGCGCGCCCATCATCGGGCGGTCCTTCATCGGGCGATCGCCGCGCGGACCGCGATCGGCATGGGCTTCATCGAACTCGGCGCGGCTGATCGAGCCGTTGCCATCCTTGTCCATCGCGTTGAAACGCTCGGCCAGCCGCGTCGCGCGCATGGCGTCGCGATGGGCTTTCATCTCTTCCTGCGTAACCACGCCATCCTTGTTGGTGTCCAGCATGGCGAAGCGTTCCTTCACCTGTGCTTCCATGTCGGCGCGGGTCATGTCCTGCATCTGCAGGGGCGCGCCCCGGTTCTGCATGGCGGCGAAGGCCGGAACGGCCATGGCCAGTGTCGCGGCTCCGGCGATCAGAAACGATTTCTTCATGGGGTCGGCTCCTTGTCGATTATTAACGACGTTGAGTGTCAATGACGTCGATTGTCAGAGTTGGTGATCTTCAATGGCGCATCACTAGCCGATTCCAGCTGCACTCTTGCTGAATATAGATGAAGGGTCTCGTTCAGAAAAATATATAGCATGCATTAACCAAATATGTCAGTCGCATTTGGATGAACGAAGCGGGCCATCCATCGGCGGATGCGGTAAAGGCGGCACGGAAGCGCGGCCGCCCGCGCGGGTTCGATATCGATCGGGCCGTGGACGCGGCGTCGGATCTGTTTCGCGCGCGCGGCTATGACCGGGTGACGCTGGGCGATCTGACCGGTGCTATGGAGATCAACCCGCCGAGCTTTTATGCGGCTTTCGGCAGCAAGGCCTTGCTGTTCAAACATATTGCCGATGCCTATGCCGCCGACTGGCTGACGGCCCTGCGCGCTGCTTTCGATGAAGCTCCTGCGCTGGACAGGGCGTTGCGGCGGATCATTCTCGATGCCGCCCGCCGTTTCGCCTGGCGTGAGGGGGAGGCGGGCGGCTGGGGCGGCTGCCTGATCCTTGAGGCGGCGAATAATTGCAGCGACGCCCTTGTTGTCGCGCATATCCGCAAGGCGCGCCTGACCGTCGCCGCAGCGCTGTATCGCGGCATATCGCGCGAGGCGCCCGACCGGGTGGTGGCGTTGACCGATCATGTGATGCTGTTGCTTGCGGGGCTGTCGGCGATGGCGCGGGACGGCACCGGCGATGAGCGGCTGGCGGCGGCGGCGCGACAGGCGGCGCGGGGACTTTCCCTCGATGATAGGGTGGAATGACGCCCGGATTGGATGCTGCCTCCGCAGCGAGATTTGTTGCGATTTTGCGGGATCGCTGTTAGGCGCGGCGCCATCCTGATTCCACTCATGAAGGCCCCTGCATAATGTCCGAGAAGATCGATCGCGTAGTCCTCGCCTATTCCGGCGGTCTCGACACCAGCGTGATCCTCAAATGGCTGCAACAGACCTATCAGTGCGAGGTCGTCACCTTCACCGCCGATTTGGGGCAGGGCGAGGAGCTGGAACCGGCGCGCCGCAAGGCCGAGCTGATGGGGGTGAAGCCCGAACATATCTTCATCGACGACCTGCGCGAAGAATTTGTGAAGGACTATGTGTTCCCGATGATGCGCGCCAATGCGCATTATGAGGGGCTGTACCTGCTCGGTACGTCGATCGCTCGTCCGCTGATCGCCAAGCGCCAGATCGAGATCGCAAAGCAGGTCGGCGCCGATGCCGTATCCCATGGTGCGACCGGCAAGGGCAATGATCAGGTCCGTTTCGAAATCGGCTATTATGCGTTGCAGCCGGACATCAAGGTGATCGCGCCCTGGCGTGAGTGGGATCTGACCAGCCGCACCAAGCTGATCGAATTCGCCGAACAGCACCAGATTCCGATCCCGCGCGACAAGCGCGGCGAAGCGCCTTTCTCGACCGATGCCAACATGCTGCACACCTCGTCGGAGGGCAAGGTGCTGGAGGATCCGTGGGAAGAGACGCCCGATTTCGTCTATTCGCGCACGGTGAACCCGGAGGACGCGCCCGACGCGCCCGAATATATCACCGTCGATTTCGAGAAGGGTGACGGCGTTGCGATCAACGGCGTTGGCATGAGCCCGGCGACCCTGCTCGAAACGCTCAACGACTATGGCCGCAAGCACGGCATTGGCCGTCTCGATCTGGTCGAGAACCGCTTCGTCGGCATGAAATCGCGCGGCATGTACGAAACGCCGGGCGGCACTATCTATGCGATGGCCCATCGCGGTATCGAGCAGATCACGCTGGATCGCGGCGCGGCGCATCTCAAGGATGAGCTGATGCCGAAATATGCGGAGTTGATCTATAATGGCTTCTGGTTCGCGCCGGAGCGCGAGATGCTGCAGGCCGCGATCGATTACAGCCAGGAAAAGGTGACCGGTACGGTCCGGCTGAAGCTCTACAAGGGCAGCGTCAACGTCGTCGGCCGTAAGTCGCCTTATTCGCTCTATAGCGAGAAGGTCGTGACCTTCGAGGATGATGCGGGCGCCTATGACCAGCGCGATGCGGCGGGCTTCATCAAGCTTAATGCGCTGCGGCTTCGTCTGCTGGGGCGGCGTGATCGCTGATCCAGCAGGGGGCTTGCCGACTCGACGCGACGGGCGCTGAACCGCGCTGCCGATAAAGAAAAAGGGGCGCTCCATCGCGGGGCGCCCCTTTTCGTTCAGCTTTGCTTTGGCGCCTGCCCGGCCATCGCTCCTTCGCGATATTCCCCCTGCCGTTCGATCATCCAGCCCGGATATTCGGGCGGCAGCGCCCCGGCCTTGTCCAGCGCGGCGAGGTCCGCCGCATCGAGCGTCACGTCGCAGGCGGCGATATTGTCCTGCAATTGATCGATCCGCTTCGCGCCGACGATCACGCTGGTCACCGCCTTCTGGTGCAGCAGCCATGCGAGCGCGATCTGCGCCACGGACGTGCCCCGCGCTTCCGCCATCGGCCGCATCAGGTCGATCAGGTCATAGGCGCGGTCCTTGTTCACCGGCGGGAAATCGAACGCCGCGCGGCGACCCTCGCCTTCGCCGTCGCGATGATATTTGCCGGAAAGAAAACCGCCGGCCAGCGGGCTCCACACCATCAGGCCCAGTTCTTCCGCCTGCATCATCGGCACCAGTTCTCGTTCCAGATCGCGGGTCGCGACGGTATAATGCGCCTGCACCGTCTCGAACCGGGCAAGGTCGCGCGCGGCGGACAGGCCCAGCGCCTTCATCACCTGCCATGCCGCCCAATTGGATATGCCGACATAGCGCACATGTCCCTGCCGCACGAGATCGTCGAGCGCCCGCACCGTTTCTTCGATCGGGGTCGCCGGGTCCCAGCCGTGAATCTGATAGAGGTCGATATGATCGGTGCTGAGCCGCTTCAGACTGGCCTTCACCTGATCCATGATATGCCCGCGTGAGGTGCCGCGATCGTTGATGCCCGGTCCCATCGGGCCCATTACCTTGGTCGCGAGCACGACATCTTCCCGTGCAATGCCGAGATTGCGGATCGCCCGGCCGGTCACTTCCTCGGATGTGCCGAAAGAATAGACATTGGCGGTGTCGATGAAATTAATGCCCGCGTCGATCGCGGTTTTCAGCAGGGCATCGACATCGCTCTGACCGAGCTGGCCGATATTGGCCCACATGCTTTCCTTCGCGTCGCCGAACGTCATCGTACCCAGGCACAGTTCGGAAACGAACAGGCCGGTACGCCCAAGCTTGTTGTAGCGCATGATTATATCTCCATTGGGGGGAATGGCCCGCGCGATATAGGGATCGGGCCGCGCTTTTTAAGGGGTGGAAGCGATATCGGCATGAAGATCCGCCCGGTTGCGATCGGTCGCATGCCTGCTTTCCGGCTTTTCGGCCATTTGCTGTGCAAAAAAATGCCGGAATGACCGCTGCAATTTTTCCATGCCCTTGTTTCGCATGATCCCCGGCGGTGGCGTATTTCATTTCGCTCGAAATCACTCTAGGGCGGATCGACATTCAGAAGATGACGAGCCGAAAATGGTGATTTTGCGTGATCCGGAGCGGAGCGTACTCAAGGTACGTGAGCACCGGA
>SBGG01000068.1 GCA_006226685.1 Sphingomonadales bacterium | reverse complement strand
GTCGGGCCGGGCGGCCTTCGCCTCGGGCGGGGTGATTTCCGGGTCCGGATTGGCCATGGCGAAGATGATCGGCTGCGGCGCCATATCCTTCACCATATGGCCCTTGAGCGCGCCGCCCGCCGACAGGCCGAGGAACACGTCCGCGCCCTTCAGCGCTTCTTCCAGCGTGCGGCGGTCGGTCTTGGCGGCATGGGCGGATTTCCACTGGTCCATCTGCTCGGTGCGGCCCTGATAGATCACGCCCTGGCGGTCGCACATGATGACCCGGTCGGCGGGCGCGCCCATCGCCTTGATCAGTTCGGTGCAGGCGATGGCCGCCGCGCCCGCGCCGTTGACGACGATGCTGATGTCCTTGATGTCGCGCCCGGTCAGGTGCAGCGCGTTGATCAGGCCTGCGGCGCAGATGATCGCTGTGCCGTGCTGGTCATCATGCATGACCGGAATGTTCATCTTTTCCTTCAGCGCCTGCTCGATGATGAAGCATTCGGGCGCCTTGATATCTTCGAGGTTGATGCCGCCGAATGTGGGTTCGAGCAATGCCACGGCGTCGATGATGGCCTGCGGGTCTTCGCTTGCGATTTCGATGTCGATCGAATCGACGTCGGCAAAACGCTTGAAGAGGACGGACTTACCTTCCATCACCGGTTTGGCCGCCAGCGCGCCGAGATTGCCAAGGCCCAATATGGCGGTGCCGTTGGAGATGACGGCGACGAGATTGCCCTTGGCCGTATAGTCATAGGCGGTGGCGGGATCTTCGGCGATGGCTTTTACCGGTACGGCAACGCCCGGCGAATAGGCGAGCGAGAGATCGCGCTGGGTAGCCATCGGCTTGGAAGCAACGATCTCGATCTTGCCGGGACGACCGCTCGAGTGGAAAAGAAGCGCTTCGCGTTCGGAAAATTCGACACTCGGTTTGTCGGTCATTCATTTTTCCTTTTATGTCGACGTGGGCCATATCGATTCAGGCCGGGGGAGGAACGGCCCGATAGGGTGAGTAAATGCCCTAGACCCAATCGCCGGATACTCTCAAGAGTGTTGGCGACTATTTGTATCGATAATTTGCAGCACAGGCTTTCACGCGTCGGTTTCAATCGTTATCGCGAAGCATGATGACGAAGGCAACCCGAACGACCACTACCTCCGACACCGGCCCTGCGACCGGTGCTGCCGCTGGAAAACCGCCCGCGCTCACACCTATGATGGCGCAATATTTCGGGTTGAAGGCCAAGGCGGGGGATTGCCTGCTCTTTTACCGTATGGGTGATTTTTTTGAGCTGTTTTTCGATGATGCGAAGGCGGCGGCGGCGACTCTCGACATCGCGCTGACGTCTCGCGGAGAACATGACGGCGAACCGATCCCGATGTGCGGCGTGCCGGTGCACAGCGCGGAGGCCTATCTGGCCCGCCTGATCCGTGCCGGGCATCGTGTCGCCATTGCCGAACAGACCGAAACGCCCGCCGAGGCGAAGGCGCGCGGTGGCTCCAAGGCGCTCGTGGCGCGCGGCATCATCCGCTATGTGACGCCGGGCACGCTCACCGAGGATACGTTGCTTGATGCGCGGGCCGATAACATGCTGGTCGCGATCGGGGAGGCGGGCGGAGAGATCGGCATTGCCGCGGCCGATATTTCGACCGGGCGGTTCGAGGCGATGACGGTGGATGCGGCTGTCCTTTCCGCCGAGATCGCGCGGCTGGGCGCCTCCGAAATCGTCGCGGCGGAGGGGACTGCGCTCGATCTGCCGAACGCCCATGGTTTCGACAAGGGGGCCTTTTCCTCGGCGCGGGCCGAGGCGCGGCTGAAGGACATGTTTGGTGTCGCCACGCTTGACGGCTTCGGCAGTTTCGGCCGGGCGGAACTGAGCGCGATCGGCGGTCTCCTCGCTTATCTCGATCATGCCGGGCAGGGGGTGTTGCCGCATCTGGCGCCGCCGGTTCATATCGCACCGGGCAGCCATATGGCGATCGATGCGGCCACGCGCGAAAGCCTGGAGATCGTCGCCACCATGGCGGGCGCGCGGCAGGGCAGTTTGCTGCACAGCGTCGACCGGACGGTGACGGGCGCAGGCGCGCGTATGCTCGCCGCCGATCTTGCCGCGCCGTTGCTCGACCGCGCGGCGATCGAAGCACGGCTCGATCTGGTCCAGTGGCTGCATGATCGCAGCGGGCAGCGCGATGCGCTGCGCACCACCTTGCGCGCCTTGCCGGATATTGGCCGGGCGCTGGGCCGGGTTGCGATCGGGCGCGGTTCCCCGCGCGACCTCGGCCAGATTCGCGACGGCCTTGGCGAGGCGCGGTTGCTGCGTGAGCGGCTCAGCCATGCGGAAGAGCGTCCGGCCTTGCTGGACGCACTGTTGCCCGCGCTCGACGGGCATGGCGATCTGGTCGACGAACTGACCCGCGCACTGGTTGCTACGCCACCGACCGAGACGGCGAGTGGCGGCTATATCGCGGAAGGCTATGATGCGTCGCTCGACGATCTGCGGCGGCTGGGGAGTGACGGACGGCGCGCGATCGCGCTGCTGGAGGCGCGTTATCGCGACGAAACCGGCATTTCCTCGCTCAAGATCAAGCATAATGCGGTGCTCGGCTATCATGTCGAGGTGTCGGCGCGGCATGGCGACATATTGATGAAGGAAGGCAGTGGCTTCACCCATCGCCAGACGCTGGCCGGGGTGGTGCGGTTCAATTCGGTGGACCTACATGAACAGGCGACCCGGGTGGCGCAGGCCGGCGCCCATGCGCTTGCCGCCGAGGCGGCACATCTGGAGGCGCTCATCGAAATGGTGCTGGCGCGCAAGGATGCGATCACCCGCGCGGCGCAGGCGCTGGCCCGGCTCGATGTCGCGGCGGGGCTTGCCGAGCGTGCCGCCGAAGGAGGCTGGGCAAGGCCGCATTTTGTCGCCGAGCAACGGCTGGAGATCGTCGGCGGCCGTCATCCGGTGGTCGAGGAGGCGTTGCGGCGCGATGGCCAGCCTTTCGTCGCCAATGATTGCGTGCTGGAGGAAAGCGACCGGCTTTGGCTTGTCACCGGCCCCAATATGGGCGGTAAATCGACCTTCCTGCGCCAGAATGCGCTGATCGTGCTGCTCGCGCAGGCGGGGGCCTTCGTTCCGGCGGCTGCGGCGACGATGAGCCTTGTCGACCGGCTGTTCAGCCGGGTCGGTGCGTCCGACAATCTGGCGCGCGGCCGCTCCACCTTCATGGTCGAGATGGTCGAGACCGCCGCCATTCTCTCTCAGGCGACGGACCGCAGTTTCGTCATTCTGGATGAGGTCGGGCGCGGTACTTCCACCTATGACGGGCTGGCGCTCGCATGGGCGGTGGTTGAGGCTGTGCATGAGGTGAACAAATGCCGGTGCCTGTTCGCCACCCATTATCACGAACTGACGCGGCTGGCCGAGAGCCTGCCGTCGCTTTCGCTGCACAATGTCCGCGCGCGGGAATGGAAGGGCGATCTGGTGCTGTTGCACGAAGTCGCCGAGGGGCCTGCGGACCGCAGTTACGGCATCGCCGTCGCGCGGCTGGCGGGCCTGCCGCCCGCCGTGCTGGCGCGTGCGAAGCAGGTGCTTGCTCGGCTGGAGGCGGGCAAGGCGAAGACCGGCGGCATCGCGGCCGGTCTGGACGATCTGCCGCTGTTCGCCGCCAGCGCCGCAGTGGAGGAGGAGGCTGTTCCCGATGCCCTGCGCGCGGCGCTGGGCGCGGTCGATGCGGACAGGCTTTCCCCGCGCGAGGCGCTTGATCTGGTCTACCGGCTCAAGGCACTGGCGGATGAGGGCGCGGGCCATTAGATAGGCGCGCATGAACGATCTTTTCTCCAGCCTGCCCAATCGGCGCGCTATCATCGACCGGCGTCTGGTTTCCGATCGCATAGAGGCGCTGGTCGGGGAAACGGGCACTGGTGATGTAGGTGCGCTGAGGCAGAAGATCGTCGCCATATTGGCCACTGCTCTGGCCGATGGACGGGCGGAGGCCGCGCGCCGGCTGGAGGCGCATCCGACCAATGGGCGGGAGGTGGTGCAGGCGCTGGCTTTCCTGACCGACCAGATGGTGCGCCTGCTCTATGACGCGACCACGCACTATCTCTACAATCCCGGAAACCGGAGCACGTCTGAACAGATCGCGCTGCTCGCCGTCGGGGGCTATGGCCGGGGCGAGATGGCGCCGCACAGCGATATCGATATTGCTTTTGTCACCCCCTATAAGCCGACCGGCTGGACCGAGCAGGTCATCGAATCGATGCTCTATTCGCTGTGGGATCTGGGGCTGAAGGTCGGCCATAGCAGCCGCTCGATCGATGAGATGATCCGCATGTCCAAGGCCGATCTGACGGTGCGGACGGCGATGCTGGAGGCGCGCTATGTCTGGGGCGACCGCGCCGTTTATGACGAGGCGCTGGCGCGTTTCGATGCTGAGGTGGTGAAGGACAGCGCCCGTGCCTTCGTGGCGGAGAAGCTGGCCGAGCGGGACGAACGGCACAAGCGCATGGGCGACAGCCGCTATGTGGTCGAACCCAATGTGAAGGAAGGCAAGGGCGGCCTGCGCGATCTGCATACGCTCTTCTGGATCGGCAAATATGTGAACCGGGTACGCTCGGTTGCCGATCTGGTCGATGCGGGGTTGCTGACGCGTCAGGAATTGCGCCAGTTCCAGAAGTCCGAGAATTTCCTGTGGGCGGTGCGGTGCCACCTCCACTATATCACCAACCGCGCCGAGGACCGGCTGACCTTCGACCTTCAGCTCGAGGTGGCGGGGCGGATGAACTTCACCGCCCGTTCCGGCCGGGCGGGCGTCGAACGCTTCATGCATTATTATTTCCTGATGGCGAAGCAGGTGGGCGACCTTACCGCCGTGTTCCTCGCCCATCTGGATGATCAGTGGGCGACGCGCGGGCGGCGCTTCGTACCCGGTCTGTTGCGCCGTCCGCGCAAACTGGACGGCTTTGTGCTGGAACGTGGGCGCATCACTCTGCCCAGCGACGATTTCTTTCAGCAGGACCCGGTGCGTCTGCTGGAAATCTTCGCGCTGGCCGACAAGCATGAACTGGCCATTCACCCACGCGCGATGATTGCCGCAAACCGTGACGCGCACCTCATCACCCAGACGGTGCGTAAGGATCGCCGGGCCAATGCCTGTTTTCTCAACGTGCTGACGAGTCCGCGCGATCCCGAACGGGTGTTGCGCATGATGAACGAATCCGGCGTGTTCGGCCGCTTCATTCCCGATTTCGGTCGGGTTGTCGCGCAGATGCAGTTCGACATGTACCATCATTATACGGTGGATGAGCATACGATCCGGGCGATCGGCCTGTTGTCGCGTATCGAACAGGGGGAGCTGGGGCAGGATCATCCCCTGTCCAGCGACCTGATGGGCAAGCTGCTGTCACGCCGGGTGCTGTTTGTCGCGGTACTGATGCATGACATTGCCAAGGGACGCGGCGGCGATCACAGCATATTGGGGGCGGAGGTCGCCCAGAAGCTGTGTCCGCGCCTCGGCCTCAGCGCTGCGGAAACGGAGACGGTGGCCTGGCTGGTGCGCCATCACCTGCTGATGAGCGCAACCGCGTTCAAGCGTGATCTGGCCGATTACAAGACCATTCTGGATTTTACCGAGGTCGTGCAGAGCGCGGAAAGGCTGCGGCTGCTGCTGGTGCTGACCGTGGTCGATATTCGTGCGGTGGGGCCGGGCGTGTGGAACAGCTGGAAGCGGCAGTTGCTGTCCGATCTTTATACTGCGGCGGAAGAAGTGCTGCGGCTGGGGCACAAGTCCACCGGGCGCAAGGAACGGATCGAGGCGAAGAAGGAAGCGTTGCAGGAAGCACTCGCCGCGCCCGATGCCGAATTTGCCCGTTTCGCAAAGCGCCTGCCCGATAGCTATCTGATCGCCGAGCCGGGCGATATTCTCGCCCGTAACGCCCGGCAGATACTGGAGGCGGGGAAGCAGCCGCTGTCGATCGTGGCGGAAGTCTATCCCGAACGGGGCGCAACCCTTGTCACCATCTATGCGTCGGACCATCCGGGCCTGTTCTATCGTATTGCAGGTGCGATCCACCTTGCGGGCGGCAGCATCATCGACGCGCGTATCCACACATTGCGCGACGGCATGGCGATCGACAATTTCCTGGTTCAGGACCCGCTCGGGCGGCCGTTCGACAGCCCCGACCGGCTCGCCCGGATCAGCAAGGCGATCGAGGATGCGCTCGCCAATAAGCAGAAGCTTCAGCCCAAGCTGGAGGCAAGGCCGCTGCCGCGTACCCGCGCCGAGGCCTTTGCGATCGCGCCCAATGTCCTGATCGACAACCGCGCCTCCAACCGTTTCACCGTGATCGAAATCCATGCGCGGGACAAGCCGGCCCTGCTCTTCAACCTGTCCTATGCGTTGTTCCAGTCGAAGGTGACAGTGCACAGCGCCCATATTTCCACCTATGGCGAGCGGGCGGTCGATACTTTTTACATCACCGATCTGCTCGGCGGGAAGATAGAGAGCAAGGCCCGTCTCCAGACGCTGGAACGCCGCCTGCTGGAAGCAGCCGAGGCGATGGTGGTGGACCAGATGGTGGCTTAGGGCGGATCGACATTGCCCTCCGGCCGCCTTCGGCCCCAGCCCTGAGGCCTGCAAATGGTGCTTCCGGTGCTGACACGCTCTGCTGAAACGAGATGCGTGGCGCGTTTACGGCGCGACGAGATCGAATGAGCATCTGTCATCTGTCCTCCGGCGCCCGGCACCCCATGCTTCCGAAATGTCGGGGTCGGGAAGGTTGCTTTTGGTCGCGCGGTGCCGGGCCCGGGCGTTATGGGCGGGGGCGATCAAAGCATGGCGTTTTTCAACCGACGCTGTGCGACATCCACGAAGGCGCGGATATTAGGCCGGTCCTTCCGGCCGCTTTGAAACAATAGCGATACCGGCAATATCGGTGCGAGGTCATCGGGAAGGACCGGCCTGAGCGTCCCGGCGGCATAATGGTCGGTTATCTGGTAGGAAAGGGTCTGCACGATGCCCAGGCCGGCGACTGCGGCGGCAATGGCGGCGTCGATGCTGTTAACCGACAGGCGCGGCGGCCGTCTGGTCTGGCGTCCGTCGATGGCGGACCCCCGTTGCGGGTCGACCTGATCCTCGATGGCGATCAGGTCATGCTCTTGCAGGTCCGATACGGTGGCCGGTTCTCCCCTCCTTTCCAGATAAGCGGGGCTCGCGCTCAGCACCCTGCGAACCTGACCGATCCGCAGCATGTGCATGGAACTGTCCGGCAGATCGGCGATCCGGATCGCGATATCGACGCCCTCCTCGACCAGCCGCACCACGCGGTCGAGCAGCAGGAGCCGTATCTGCAATTCGGGATAGCGGGCGAGCATTTCCGTAACGATGGGAAGAATATGTAGCCGGCCGAACATCACCGGGGCGGTCACGGTCAGCGTGCCGCCGGGGGCCGATCCCTTTCCCTGAGCCGTTTCGAAGGCCTGATCGATCTCGGCAATTCCCGCGCGGCAGCGTTCGAGAAAAGCGGCGCCTTCCTCGGTCAGGCGGACGCTGCGCGTGGTGCGCATCAGCAGCGGAACGCCGAGATCGGCCTCCAGCCCGGCGATGACTCGCGTCACGGTGCTTGGCGACATGGCAAGGCGTCGCGCGGCTGCGGCGAAACTCTGATGGTCCGCCACGCTGACGAAGACCCGTAACGTACGCAGCCTGTCCATCGCCGCACCTCCTTCGGAGTCTATTATTGTTCAAATAAGCAATAATGAAGTGCATTTTTACAGGATTATTATCCTTTTTCTCCTGTGTGAAAAGGCCCGTGCCTTCATTGGAGCACAGGAGCAACAGGCATGAAACTCTATTATTTTCCTCTCTCGGGGCACGCGCATCGGGCGGCCCTGTTTCTCTCGCTCGCCAATGTGCCTTGCGATCTGATCGAGGTCGATCTGGCCGCCGGCGCGCAAAAGCACCCTGATTTTCTCGCCCTCAATGCCTTCGGAGAAGTTCCGGTGCTTGAGGACGACGGCACCGTCATCGCCGATTCCCTCGCCATTCTGGTCTATATCGCGCGCAGGGTCGGTCCTTCGCACTGGCTGCCCACGGATCCGGCAACCGAAGCGGAGGTGCAGCGCTGGCTGTCCGTCGCGGCCGGTAAAATCGCCTATGGGGCGTGCGCGGCGCGACTGATTACCGTGTTCGGGGCGGCCTTTGACGCGGAGGAGGTGATCAACCGCGCCCATGCCACGCTGGCCGTGATCGAGCAGACGCTGGCTGCCCGGCGCTGGATCGCCGGAACCGACCTGCCGACCATCGCCGATGTCGCGCTCTACAGCTACATCCGTGGCGCCCCCGAAGGGAATGTCGACCTGTCCGGCTATCCGCATGTGCTGGCCTGGCTCGAACGGATTGAGCAATTGCCGGGTTTCCTTCCGTTCCCGCAGACACGGGCCGGGCTTCTGGCCTGAACCGTCATTCCATTGCAAGGGAGATAGAGCGATGCATTTCAACCAGCTCGCGTTCGATCATGTCGGTATTCGCGTCACCGATCTTTCCGTCGCCGAGGCTTTTTACCGCAAGTTCGGTTTCGTGCGCGATCCCGAGGAGTTTGCGCCCGAGGTACATGCCTGCGGCCTTGTTCACCCGACCGGTTTGCGGATTCACCTGATCTTCAACGGGGTTGCCGCCGGGGAAGGGAATGTCCTGCTCGACGCCCCGATAAAGCGGCCGGGCTATACCCATGCGGCCTTCATTGTCGAAAGCATGGATGCATTGGTGGCCTGGCTTGAACGCGAAGGCATTGCGATCAGCGAAGGCCCGACCATCATGGGCCATGGCCGGCGCAATGTCTGCTTCATTCGCGACCCCGACCGCAATGTTCTTGAGTTCAACGAGATTATTGCGGCCTGAATGAACGGGAAATGTCGCTCCGCCGAACGGGATGTCGGCGGAGGAGGCATTTGCAGAGGGCGGCGACGGGCAAGAAGCCCGCGCCGCCCTTTTCCTCATTCCCAGCCGCCGCCCAGGGCAAGAAATATCGAGACCTGATCGTCGATCAATGTGCCATGTGCGGCGGCGAGCGTGGCTTCGGCCTGTGCAAGGCTGGCCTGAGCGCTCAGCAGGTCGAGAAAGCCGGACCGGCCGAAGCGGAACAGCCTGTCGGCCTGATCGGCGGCTCTGGCGGCGCTGTCGCGCGCCTTGGCCAGCGCCGTCGCACGGTCGCGATCATGCGTATAGGTGCTGAGCGTGGTTTCGGTTTCGCGCAGTGCGTTCAGCACCGTCGAATCGAACAAGGCCGCGTCCGCTTCCGCCTGCGCGCCTGCCGCCGCGATCTTTGCCTTCACCACCGGGCGGTTGGGGAAGGACCAACTCAGCAGCGGCCCGAGGCTGAGGCCGAAGCTGTCGCCCGAGCCGAAGCTCTTGAGCGGCCCGGACAGGCCAAGCGACCCGCCGATGCTGATCTGCGGATAGAGGTCCGCTGTCGCGACGCCGATCAGCGCGGTGTCGGCGGCCAGCCTGCGCTCGGCAGCGCGGATGTCGGGGCGACGACGGATCAGCGCCGCACCATCGCCCGTCGGCAACGGGGCGGAGAGGGAGGGAATGCGTGCGCAATCGGCAATGGCGCGCGGATAGTCGGACGGCACCTTGCCGAGCAGCGTGGCGATCAGGAAGAGATTGGCCTGACGTTGCGCTTCGAACGCAGGCAGCGAAGCCTCGCTCTGATCGACCGCAGCCTGAGCGCGGGTGACGTCGAAAGCGGTGCCGCGGCCCCCTTGTTGCAGCCGCCGGGTCGCCTCCAGTGTCTTGCCCTGAAGCGCCACGACCGCGCGGTTGACGGCAAGGCTGTGATTGGCGGCGCAGACTGCCGCATAGGCGCGGGTGACGGCCGCAGTGACGGCCACGCGCACATCGTCGCGTGCGGCGCGGACCGCATCCTCATCGGCTCTGGACGCTTCGATCGCGCGGGCGATGCGACCGGACAGATCGATCGGCAAGCCGGCGGTTATTCCCGCATCATAGCCCATTATGCCGGGCAGGCTGTAACCGGTCGATGATGGACGGGAGAGGTTCACGCCGCCGCTGATCGTGGTGGAGAGCCTGCGCCCGGCGATGGTCTGTTCGGTCAGCGCGGCGGCGCGGCGCAGATTGGCGTCGGCGGCGCGCAAGTCGGTATTGGCGGCAAGGGCCTCCTCCACCAGTCCGTCGAGCGCGGGGTCGTTATAGAGCCGCCACCATTTGTCCGGCAGGGCTTCCGAGGAGAAGCTGTCGCCCGTGGCCGCGCTGAACGGACGGGCGGCTTCGGGGGTAATGGCGACGGCATGGTCCGGCATATGATAATCCGGCCCGGCCATGCCACAGGCGGACAGGAGAAGCGGCAGAACCGCGAGAAAAGGAAGAGATCGCATCAGCCCTTTTTCTCCGTTGCAGGCCGTGATTCCGTTTCGATCGTAACGGTCGCGGTGCGGCCGGCGATCAGGCGCACATCCTTTGGCGGATGATCGAGCTTCACGCGGACCGGAATGCGCTGGGCAAGCCGGACCCAGCTGAAGGTGGCATCGACATTGGGCAGCAAATTGGTGGAATTGCTGCGGGTCGTGTCGTTGATGCCCGCCGCGATGCTTTCGACATGGCCGCGCAACAGGCGACTTTCCCCCATCAGGCTGACCGTGACAGGTGCGCCGATGCGGATATTGGGCAGCTTGGTTTCCTCGAAATAGCCTTCGATGCGCAGGCTGTCGGTATCGAGCAGCGCCAGCGCCTGTTGTCCGGCGGCGACATAATCGCCCGGATGGAGATCGAGATTGGTGACGATGCCGTTGACCGAGGCATGGACATTGGTGCGTTTGAGGTTCAGCGCGGCGCTCTCCCGGGCTGCCAGCGCCTGTTCGAGCGCCGCCTGCGCGGTTTCCACCCGGGCCAGATTCTGTTCATGGGTTTCCCGCGCCACCAGATCGCCCAGTGCGACGTCGCGCGCGGCCTCCCGCCGGGCCTGCGCTAGTGTCGCGCGGGCGCTGGCGATGGTCGCATCGGCCTGATCGAGCGCCAGCCGGTAGCGCGGCCGGTCGATCACGAACAGCAGGTCGCCTGCCCTGACCACTTGATTGTCGCGCACCTTCACTTCGGTGATGAGCCCGCCAATATCCGGCGTCACGCGGACAATATCGGCGCGGACCCGCCCGTCGCGCGTCCACGGACTCAGCTCATAATGGCGCCACATCCATATGGCGACGAGCAGCGCGAAGAGGACGAGGAGGATGGTCGCGGCACTGCGGGAGAGGGAGAGGAGCAGAGTTTTCATAGGTGAAATCCGGTATAGGTGGCGAGGCAGGAAAGACCGCCGAAAACGAGAATGAAAAGGGCGAGATCGACCAGCGCCCGATAGGCGACGAAGCGGTAGAAACCGGATCGTCCGAGCAGCCGGGTCACCAGCGCGCTGACCATCAGCGCGGCAACGAACAACAACAGCAGCGTCGGCACGAACACGCCGCCAATAGATATTTCACCGGTCATGTGCGGGCTTTCTGATCGGGGGCGTGATAGGGCGATGCTTCCGGAAAGAGGGTACGGCGCAGGCTTACCAGCGCCAGTACGCCCGACCGGCGCAGGGAGGTCGACGGGTTGGTGATAAGGCGGCCGATTGCCCGGTCTATCCGGGGCAGCATCGATCGATCCGGCACAGGCGGCGGCTGATCCGGGTCCATGTGGGCATAATATTTGCTCAGCGCCCGTAACAGCGAAGCAATGGGGGCCCCTTCGCGCCGGGGCAGGTCGAAGCGGAGCTGGCGCAGCTCGCCGATGATGATGCCCGTACGCAGATCGCGCAGCGCATCATAGAGTGGCTGGCCGGGATCGTCGCCGCGTGCGGCCAGCCGGGGGACGAGCATACCGATACGATCGAGCATCCGGCTGATCCAGGCGGATACATTGGGTTGCCCCCGCTGCTCCGCGCTGGCGGCAATATCGTTCCAGCCTGCCTTCAATGTCCGCCGGATCGCCCGTTCCAGCCCCGCCGACTGCAACAGCCGGGTCATGACCAGCGCAAGGAGAACCCCCATGATCGTCGCGATATTCTCGTTCACGAAAACGGTGAAACTGCTTTTATAGGTGGCGGCAAGCAGGGTCGGGTTCGCAAGACCCAGCATGGCGGCCAGAGCCACCATGGCATAACGGGGCGACGCCATCAGCGCGCCGCCGAGCAGCAGGGGCGGGGCCAGTGCCGCAGCCAGCATCGGGAAGCCGTCCACCCGCGGCAATATCACGAAGCCATATAGCCCCCCGATCATGATTGCGAACGCCGTGCCCATCAGAAAGGTGCGCAGCGGTGCAATGGGGTCGTCCGCTGCGGAGAACAGGGCCAGAAAGACCCCGGCGAGCATCACCGCGAGCGATCCGTCCTTCCAGCCGCTGCCGATCCACAATGCACAGCCGATGATGACGGTCAATGCTGCGGCAAAGGCGGTGCGTAGCGCGCCGCCATAATCGCGATGCAGCGCCCGGTCGCTGGGCGCGGCGAGCAGTTCGGCAACACGGGGGGTTACCGGCTTCGAGGTCGGGGTCGTCATCTGGTCGCGCAGATCGCGGCAGTCGCCATGGGCTTCCATCAGGCTGGCCAGGCGAGCGAGCAGGTTGAGCCGGAGCGCCGCCTCCCACCCCATGCCTCGCGCTGTCTCCGGTTCGAGCATTGCGGCGCGATCGCATAGCCACTGGACCTGCCTCCGGCGCGTGACCGGATCTTCGTCGGGGGCGGCAAGCCAGTCGCAGCAATCCCGGATGAGCGCGGTAATGGCGGGAGAAAGGCCCCCCTCCCGCTCGGCGAGCGCCTTCATCCTGTCCTCGACCGCCACGGTCAGCGGGAGGATCTGCGAAAGCTGATCCTGCAGTGCCCGGACTGTCCGCACCCGGGGGGCTGCGCGCGCGGTTTCGAAGGGAAGATGGGTCGACAACTGGTGCATTTCCGTAATGTCGAGCGCCAGACGTCGCCGTTCCCCGTCCAGACCGGGACGGTCGCGCCCCGAAATCGAATCCCGTGACCAGCGTTCGGCATCGCGCAGTGTCGCATCGACCCGGCGCAACAGCATGTCAGTGACCGATCCCGGAAACAATATGCCGTGCACCAGGCTGCCGCACATGATGCCGATCGTGATTTCCTGAACCCGTGTAATGGCTTCGTTGAAAATCGCGTCGGGCATTCCGACGCTGGGCAGCCCGATGATGCAGGCGCTATATCCGCCCAGCACGAATATGTAGGATCGCGGGGTACGGTCGAGGAGGGCGATGAAAACGCACAGCCCCAGCCATAAGGCGATCGCCACCGACAGCAATTCCGGTGCATTGGCGAGGTTCGGCACCAGCAGGATAGTTGCCGCAGCGCCCAATATGGTCCCGATCACACGGTATACTGCCTTGGACAACACCGCACCGGCCAGTGGCTGGGCAATGATGAAGGAGGTGGTGATCGCCCAGTAAGGCCGGGACAGGCCGATGGAAAAGGACAGGTACAGCGCCAGCATCGCCGAGAGATAGCATTTGATCGCGAACAGCGCGGCCGGGACTCCGAAACGTGACATCACAGGCGGTTGCGCCTTTCGGCAATGCGGGTGTCGACATGACCCAGTACGCCGATAGTCGTGGCGAGGTCATCATCGTTGACGTCCCGAAAAATATCCTGCCGTAAATCGGTCAGCACCTGTTCGATCTCTGCCACCAGCGACTGGCCTTTGGGGGTGATCCGCATGATATTGGCGCGGGCATCCTGAGGGTTGGGGGAGCGCTGGATCAGGCCGGACTGTTCCAGTTGCCCCAATGTGCGGACGAGGGTGGCCTCCCGCACGCTGACGGCACGGGCGAGGTCCGACTGACGTGCGTCATCCCCAAGCCGGCTGAGGTAGACCAGGCACCAGCCGGTGGAGTTGGAAACGCCCAGACGTGCCAGTTCGCGATCTCCCAATGCCTGCCAATGACGGGAGATGGATGCCAGCTTCTGGGCAACGCGACGTTCTGTTTCGAAGCGATTCATTTTCGATTAGTTAGCTCCCTAATAAAATTATGCAAGCTTTGTGAGAAAGGCGGATTTGTGGTCCTGAGCGGACGGTATGGCTGCCCCCCTGAGACGGGAACTGAGCTGGTTGCCTGTCTGTCGATTTGACAGGGATGCACTATATGGCTGGGACAGCCATGTGGTTTCTGGCTGCTGCCGGATCACCGACGTTGTGGAATGTGCTGGTCCTGACTCTAGGGCGTAAACTCATAAAACCAGTTGAGTTTTCTGTTTTTGCGTGATTCAGCGTTCACCAGAAAGGGTGGGCTGATGGCGCGGCGGCGATACG
>SBGG01000055.1 GCA_006226685.1 Sphingomonadales bacterium | reverse complement strand
GGACGTCCCGCAGGGATTTGACCAAAATGGCCCAACGCTGCGTCGAAAAGCCTGGAAATATCGACATATTCCTGCGCCTTTCCTCCTTGCGCTGAACCATTTTGCTTCAAACCTCAACGGTGCCAGTAATGGGGCCTGACCCTAGAGGCCGGAGAGGAAATGGCTGCATTGGAAAGCGGCGCAGATCTTGACCGGCAATTGCTGGAAGCCTGTATTATCGGTAATATAAGCAGCGCTGATGATATATTGCCCGAAATCAGCGCCCCCTCGCCAACGAGAGCTCTACCCAATAAATAAGTTCAGCAGGCTCCGTACCGATCGCTCCTTACCCCCCGGGGAGGACGGTTCAGCGACAGCCGAATTTTTCTCGCGCCGCCAGCGGGGATTTCGCCGCACTTTTTTATTGCCCGGCAGTGACACGGAATAACCGCCGAGATCGGCACGCATCCGGTACAGGTCGGTAGTCACGAATTGCGCGCCGGACCGGAGCGCGGCGAGCATGCGCGTCTTGTCACCGGCTCGTACCTCTTTCAGGCCTGCATCCGCGCGAGTGCGGACGATGAAACCGGCATCTACCAACTGGCATATCTGATCATAGTGTTTCAGCGGCTCGTTCTCGACGAATATCGCCGCATGGGGCCGTGTGGGCGCAACCGATTTCACGAACAGCAGCTTGCCTTCCAGAGCCTTACTGCGTTTCATGTACATGTTGATGACGTTTTCATTCTCGTCGATCAGGAAAAATACTTTCCCACGCGTCTGGCTCAGCGTCGGCCAGCCATGCTTGCGCAAAGCAGCAGGCAGCGTCGCCTCGCCCTGCCGGACATCGTCGGGCGTCAGAATTCTGTCTCGGGTGAAGACCGCCAGAATTTCTTGTTCCAGCGCGGCGAAGGCCTTCTGCTTCACCGCCAGCGGCCATGTCGTCCCCTCATAATCGATCATTTCCTGCTTGGTATTGAACATGATGAGCAGCGGAACATGTCCGGTATGGGCGTCGGACCAATTTCTGATCTGCCGAAGGCAGGAAAGCAGCGTTGCGCAGCTTGAGCGAACATCAATGTCCTGCATGTGCATCACCTTGAAGCCCGGCGCCTGCATGGGTGCAGCATCATATGGTTCCGCCCCGCGTGTACCGGCCGTAAGGCGCGGACCGAGAGGATCGGCGTAGCGACCGCCATCGGGATCGTAATAGACATCGAGCTCAAGCTGGCGCATACCAAGATCAAGCTGCTCAGCAAGCGGCGCATGACCATAATCCCAGCCTGAAGACGTGCCGGGCCGGATATGGTCGATCAGCTTCAGTTCCGGCAGGGTCGGACGCTGGTGATAGCTGTTGTGTGAACCGATTGCCTGAATCCCGTTCATCGGCATAGCATCGAACAGCCCGGCGCACGGGCCCTCAATATCCGAATCGGGACCACATCCGCTCGCGCTCGGCAAGGGCGTTTTCTGCGCATAAATCGCAGAGGCGCCGACACAGACGAGCAGCGCGGCAAAGAGGGGTTTCAGACGCATGGACGGGTCTCTCACACATAAGAAAAGGGAATGCGCCGGTATCTTGCCGCATACCGACGCACCAGAGGATCAGAAGCGGTAGGAGGCGCCCAGGAAGAAGGAGCGGCCGAACTCATTTTCCTCATAAATATAGCGGAAACCCGGCCCTTGCATCTTGCGGCGGTTGGCGTTTGTCAGGTTCTTCGCCTCCAGTTCCAGTCGCAGCTTGTCGGTCACCTTATATTGCAGCTTGGCGTCGATCGTTTCCCAGTTGGTCCAGCGGGTCTGACTCTTGATATTGGTCGCCGTCTCGTCGGAATTAAGGCTCACGCCATCCTGATAGCCGCCCAGAAAATTATAGGCGACGCGGGTTTCCAGCCGGTTTGTCCAGTCATAGCTCACAGCCACATTGGCCACGAACTTCGACTGGTAAGGCAGAAAATCCAGCTTCAGACCGTCATTATACTGCATCTGCGCCCCGGTAATCAGGGCGTTGGCATTGAACCCGAGGCGGTCGAGAGGCCTGGGCAGAAAGCTGAGGTCGGATAGCACGATCTGCGCTTCGGCACCCCAGACCTTGGCATTTTCGGCATTTTGCGGCTGTTTGACCCGGACATTTTCGTACAGAATCCCGTCATAGACGATATCCATCATGCTGGTACGGGTGACGATCTCGTCCTGAATGTCCTTGTAGAAGCCCCCGAGCATGATCAGATTCTTCCGCCCGCTGAAATAATATTCCAGCGTGGCATCGAAATTGGAGGAGCGGCGCGGTTTCAGGTCAGGATTACCCCGCGTTGCCGAGGTCAGCTCGTCATTCGCGTCGAACGACACGCTTTCTCCCGATTTGGCCACCTGATCGGGGTTGGGGCGGCCCAGCGTCTGGCTGAAGGCCAGCTTCACGCGCAAATTATCGACCGGGGCATAGCGCAGGCTGACACTGGGATTGAGCGAGTTATATCCACCCTTGATATTCTGGCGGCTGTAAAGGTCGTGCGGGGAGGCTTCCGTCACGGCATTATACCATCCGCGAACATTCACATCTTCATAGCGCAGGCCAGCAGCCAGCTTGAAACGGTCGCTGGAGTAGGTGACCATGGCATAGCCGGCCTTGATCGTTTCGCCATAGGCACTGTCGTCCTTGCGATCATATTCGTAGGAACTGTTGACATCCTCGACCCGGCCCATCACCTGCTGCCAGCGTTGATAGTCGAGCATCAGCAATGGCTGACCAGTGCGGCCATCAATCTCGAAATCGCTCAAATAGGCGAAATCATAGTCGGTAATCCCGGTATCGGTACCGCGCATCCCGCGAATGCGGCCGTCATCCCGTGTCCGGTAAAGATCGGTGATCTTGATGCCGGTCTTGAAGCCCAGCCCCGGCTCTCCGCGCGTGTGCCAGTCATAATCGGCCTTGAAGTCGATCACCCGCTCCTCGCTGTGGCGCGAGCGGATATCGTTGGAGGTGACATTCACATAGCTGGGGGCGGAATACCAGGCTGCGTTCGAGGCTGCATCGGGTACCAGCCGCCAGAAAGTTCCGGATGTGTCATAGGTGCCGGAAATATTGGTCAGCGTCCGAATGCTGACATCGGGGAAAGCATTGTCCTTCAGCCTGTGCTGGCTGTAGCCGAGATCGAAGCTCAGCGTGCCGTCATTGTCAAAACGATGATCGCCATGAAGCTTGGAACTGATCTGACGCCGATTATTGGGAAAATAGGCGGCCTGAATTTCGCCATAGCCCTTTTTGAAGGTGCCCGACGTGGCGTCCGTCACCGTCATATTGCTCTCGCTGATCCCGCGAATGCCGTGCATGAAACGGTTTTCGGACTCGTTCATGGTATAGAGCGCGCCGGTCCATGCCAGATAGCTCATCGGGTCGGGCTTCCATTCCAGCTTGGCCACCACGCCGACGCGCTTGATCGCATTGGTATAGGCATAGGCGCGCAATTCGCGCGGCGCGACAATGTCGCCCACACCGTCCCCGTCGGCATCTTCGCCCAGATAGGCGAGGTTATTATATTGCGTCTTATACTGGTGGCGGTTCTTGTAATAATAGCTGGCGCCCAGAACGAAACCGAACTGGTCATCGGAACCGAAATGATTGCTCATGGTCAGATCGGTCTGATAGCCCAGCGTATTATCGCTATTGTGCGAACCGACCGGCACGGCGGTGGGCGTATCATTGGCAGTGAAATAATTCAGCTTACCACGGGCGATCAGATACAGGCCCTTCGCGTCGAAGGCCGAACGCGTATCGGTGTTGAAATGAGCCCCTACCCAGCCGAGATCCTGATCGGACATGTGGGACTTGTAAACTTCCAGCCGCTTCAACGCAGTGGAAGGAATGGCCTGCATGTTGATATTGCGCGAACCGTCACCATAACCGCCGATCGTGGCTACGACCATGTCGTCAAAGGTGGTGAGGTTATAGGAGACAGGCAGGCCACGCGCCGTCATGAACTGGCCTTCATCCTCGTCATAAATCGCCGACACACCCGCGATCCGGCGCATCGCTTCGGGAATATTGAAGTCGGGCAGCTGGCCGGCATCATCGACGTTCACCGAGTCATAAATTTCATCTTTTTCATATTTGCGCGCTATGTTCGACTGATCGACGGCGCGTTCGCCGGTAACGATGATGTCGGGACGATGGCCGGCCGCGTCATCGGCGACCGGAGCGACGGCGGCGGTAACGGCGGCGTGAGCGGATGTACGGACCGGTTTCGCCCCGGCCACGGCTTTTCCTCCAACCACCAGAAAAGTCCTGCCCTGCTTCCGATAGGTCAGGCCCGATCCGCGCAACAGCCGGATCAGCGCAGCCTCAACCGAAGCCGCCCCGCGGATCGCCGGTGCGTTCTTCCCGCGCAACAGCGCCTGATCATATAATATTTGCACGCCATGTTGACGCGAAAGGGCATTGAGCGAATGCTCGAGGCTTCCGGAAGGAAGTGCGATAATATTTCGCGCAGATGCAGGCGACATCGTTGAAACAATACCGATGGAGAGAGCACAAGCGGCAACACCCGCGCGAAACGGGCCCGTTACTATGGACACTATATTATTCCCCTATGCGTGATTTAATTGGGTTCTGGGGATAGACGCGATGATAGTCGAAATTTGCCAAAGTTTTTTGTTGCATTTTTATTGCAAATACAGAGAAGCAAAAGCATCATCGGACGATTGTCGCAGGCAGCCGGAAAATGATGCACCGCAGTCTGAAAATATTCAGGCGATGCGGGCCGGACCAAAATATGACGGGTCATTCCCGCGTCAGTTTTTCGAGATGATCAGACCATCATCGCTACGGCGAACCTGAAATTCATGGATGATGGCCAGATTGTGGAGCTGACCGACCGGATCGGTGAGGCGTATCCGCCCCCCCACCAGCCTGTTTGCCAGACCTTGATCGGCAATCCTGATCGGCAGGGAAGAGAGGGTCTGCAGGTCGGCGATCACCTGCCGCAGAGGTGCCCCCTTATATTCCACCCATTCGCTGCGCCAGCGGGCGACAGCGTCCGGCGAAACATCCGCGATCCGGTTCAGGCCCGCCCGGTCAAGGGTGGCCGATTGTTTCCGGACAAGCTCGATCGGCTTGTCGAACCAGCCATTGCGTCCAAAACGAACCACCCCCGAAGCCACTGTAACGCGGATATTTCCGGGCTTGCTCAGGACCTCGAAGCTGGTTCCGATATCGGTGATGCGGGCATTGCCGGTATCCACCCTGAACGGGCGGCGCCCGTCATGAGCAACATTCACAAAAATCGCGCCATGCGTCAGTTCGACCACGCGGTCATGCCGCGTATAACGGACCTTCACATCCCCGCCGCCCGCCAAAAATAGTTGCGTGCCATCCCCCAGCCTGATCTCGCGAATTTCGTCGCCAGTCACCGCATATTTCCGAGGCTCGGCCCAATATAGCTCGATCAGCGGCACCGCCTTGTAACCGCCCGCAATAACCAGCAGCGCGACCAGCGCTCCGACGGCAGCAGAACGCCCGGACACGCCTCGCCGATCATAGGCGTGCAGGGCCGCGTTCATGTCCGACCCCATAATGTGTCGCCACATGGTGTCGAACACCGGCCGACGTCGGGGATCAGCGGTAAGCCAGGCCTGAAATGCGGCCTCGTCAAAAGGCTCTCCGCCGGTGCGACGGTCAATCCACTGCGCTGCCTGGAACTCGATGGAGCTATTCTCGGACAGGGCCGCCTCGTTTCTCTATTTTCTGGATCGCCATATGCAGATCAACGATCGCCCGGGCCATATGATGACTGACGGCGCTCGACGAAAGCCCAAGAGCTTCGACCACTTCGCCCGCCGATTGCCCCCGCACGCGACGACGGATAAAAACCTCCCGACGCAAAGGCGGCATCTTTCCGAGGATGTCCGCGACCAGTTCAATCAGTTGCCGCCGCGCAATCTGCTGATCGGCATTAGGCATCGGACAGGGAATGGTATCCGACAACTCGACGACCGGAATACGGGTAGCACGGCGAAAATGATCCCGGACCAGATTGAGCGAGATGCGGCGCAAAAAGGCAGGCACATTGGTTATCACCTTGTCCGGCTTCGCCTCGAATGTCAGCAAGCGGAGATAGGCCTCCTGCACGATATCCTCGCTCAGCGTCGAATCGCGCACCTGCCTCCCCACATATTCCAGCAAGGCGGTGCGTTGCGCATGTAATCGGGATCCTGCGGTAACCATCTTCGCGATGCCATATGAGGATCAAATGACAGTAATGTTTCGTCCGTCCAGATGGCCCTCGTTGTGACGGCGAGGAGACAGGGTTATCCCCTTACCGCCGGTGGGAAAGAGCGAAGCCGACCCCGACCAGCAGAAAACCGCCCAACTCGACAAGGCCGATCCTTTCTCCGAGAAACAGGAAAGCGAAGATCGTGCCGAACACCGGCATCAGATAGAAAAACAGCCCCGCCCGCGAAGAGCCGACCAGCGCCACCCCGCGGTTGAACAGGAAAAAGGCCAGAACAGACGGTCCGACGGCAAGATAGGCAAGCGCCGTCATGCCCGCCCGGTCGTGCAGGGGCAGCGGTACGCCGGAGTGAAGTTGAAATGGCACCATCAGCAGCGCCGCCCCGAAAAAGGTCAGGGACAGAAAACTCGCCGGATGAAGTCGCGGCGCCCATCGCAGCAGAGTAGCGTATAGGGACTGGCACAGCATGGCGAGCCCCGCGAGCAGCGTTCCGGCATTGAACCCTCCCGTCGCCCCCGGTTTGGCCAACACCACGCACAACACCCCCGCCATCGCGAAGCCCATGGCGACACCCTGCCTCAAACCGGCGCGATCGCCGAACAGCAGCACGCCGCAGCCAAGGATGGTGATCGGCATGGCCGACTGCACCAGCAGCGCCGACGTGGCACTGGTCTGCCGCAGCGCAAGATAGGCAATGCTGTTGCTGCCCGCGAGGCCCAGCCCTGCCAGCAACAATAATATCGGCCAGCTCCGCCGGATCGCGGGCCAGTCCCGCGCCAGATAGGGCGCCGCGAAAGGCAAGGCCAGCGGCAGGGCCAGCACCCAGCGCCAGAAAGAGAGTGACACCGGGGTCAGCGAAGTAGGCAGCGCCCGCCCCAATACGAAATTGCTCGCCCAGAAAGACGCCGACAGCGTCAGAAGCAACCAGGGATTGTTCCACAAATCGGCCGCCGCCATATGGAGGGGGCCCCTCGCCTCGCTCCTTGGAACCGCCAGATGCCCCGTCATGCAAGCACCTCCCTCAATGCGGAGAGGAAAGTCGCAACGGCGCCTTCATCGGTGAACCCCGCAATATTGATGCGCCCCGAACCGGCCATGTAAATCGCGTAATCCTCGCACAGGCGCCGGATATGGTCCGGGCTTAGCGGCAGGGTGGCAAACAGCCCCCGCCCACGGCCCAGCACGCTGCAATCGACGGAACCAATCCGGCCGCCGCGCGCCAGAGCCGCCCGCAGGCCGGTCAGGCGCTGACGCATTCCGTCCAGTTCCTCGTGCCAGCACCGCTTCAGTGCCGAATCTTCGAGGATCAACCGCACAACCGCCGCGCCATGATCGGGCGGCATGGACCAGTTGACCCGGGCCTTCGCCAGCATGTTGCTTTCGAGGATGCGCGCGCCCGGCGCATCCGGCGCGAACGCCCAGAGCGCACCGGTGCGCTCACGATACAGGCCGAAATTCTTGTCGCAGGAATAGGCCAGCAGCGCATAAGGGGCACGCCGCAGCACCGCCAGGGCACCCGCCGCATCCTCGGCGAAACCGTCCGCCAGCCCCTGATAGGCCATGTCGACAAGCGGCACGAGCCGCCGTTCGGCCAACCGGTCCGCCAGGGACTCCCACTGCGCCGCATTGGGGTCCAGCCCGGTCGGATTATGACCACAGCCATGAAGCAACACCACATCGCCCGGCTCCGCATCACTGAGGGCGTTCAGGAAACGATCCGCCTCATATACCCCTTCCGCCGGATCGAACACCCGCACAAGCCGGCTCTCGATACCGGCGGCAGCAAAGACCGGAAGGTGATTGGTCCAGGTTGGTGCCGCCGCCCACAGGCGCTTCACCCCAGCCGCCGCCAGCACCTCGGCAGCCAGACGCAGCGCGCCGGTGCCTCCCGGCGTCTGCACCCCGCAACCACGCGCCAGAAGGGAAGCATCCCCCAGCGCTTCTTCCCCCAACAGGGTAACGAAATGCCGGTCACCCGCCGGGCCGACATAGGCTTTGGTCTGCTGCGTTTTCCAATGCCGCATTTCCGCTTCGCTGACCGCCGCCATGACCGGCGTGTGCCCGTGCGGGTCGCGAAATACCCCGACACCCAGATCGATCTTGTCCGGTCGGCTATCGGCGGAATATTGCTCGATAATATGCAGCAAAGGGTCTTCCGGCTGGGCCGAAAGCGAAGACAGAGACATAGGAAACCTTCCACAAGGAATGCGACGGAAAGCCCGGTCGCCCCCAATCGCCTCACGGCATCATGGATGGAATTCTATATCTTATCCTGATCAAAATCCGTGCATTTTTGGTGTCATTTTGAACATAGATACAAATATATTGCACATATACTCGCATATTTGCACGGATTTTGCTATCGCAACAGCATGAACCGACCTCTGGACAGCTACGACATCCGCATTCTCGACCATTGGCAGAAGGAAGGCGATATCGGCCCCGTCGCCATGAGCGAGCATGTCCATCTTTCGCCGTCGCAATGCTCCCGTCGCATGCACTATTTGCGGCAGGCCGGTTATATCGACCGCATGGCCGCGATATTGAACTCCGAACAGATCGGCATCGGGGTCCATGCCTATGTTCTGGTGTCCCTGCGCACACATGAGGCGAAATGGCTGGATGCCTTTCACGCCCGCATACAGGAGCTGGATGAGGTTCAGGAATGCCAGTCGCTGACGGGCGAGGCGGACATCATATTGAAGGTTGCGACCCGCGACCTTGCCAGCTTCAATGATTTCCTGATGCGCGAATTGTTGACCAAGCCGGAGGTTGCGAAGGCCCGGTCCAGCATCATTCTGGAAAATCTGAAAAGCACGACGACGTTGCCGATGAGATTTGCCGAACGAACATAGACGGCGGCGCACCCTCGGGACCGCCCTTTGGTGCGGTGATAGTGAAGGAAGGAGCCATCATCGGGGAAGGCTTCAATCACGTTCATGCTCACAACGATCCGACCGCCCACGCCGAAATCGTTGCAATTCGAAGCGCCTGCAAGACGCTCGAAGCGCCGTTCCTCGATGGCTGCATTCTATACTCTAGCTCCGAACCGTGCCCCATGTGCATGTCAGCTATTTACTGGTCGCGGATCTCGGCTGTCCGGTTCGCAACGGACCGAAACGCTGCGGCGCGCGCCGGGTTCGATGACCAAGCGCCTTATACGGAACTTCAGCGCCCCCTTGCAGAACATGAAATCTCCATAGTCCAGATGATGGCCTTGGAAGGTCAGGCGACATTCGACGTCTGGACGAAGGGCGGGCGATCCGCTGTGCAAACGACACTTAATGAGGAGTAGGCTCGGATTACATGGCCCGCACCGGGCAACCTGCCGGCCATCGGTTGCACGTCGCCTTATATCTCTAGGTCGGCTTCATAAACCGATCTGATCCAGTCGGGTAGGCGCGGCAACGCGAAGACCAGCCGCCCGTTCGCGAATGTCAGGCAATGGCTCGGCGGTTCGTTGAGACGCGAATTGTCGAAGACCATGCCGCGATCTGCTTTAAGGACTGCGGCGCGAATCAACGGTGCCCCGCGCATGTAACGGGCGCGGATTTTGTCCTCGGGTACGATGTGCCCGCCTTCCTCGACGCGCGTACCGACACGCGCGACAGAGAGGTCTGGCGTATCGACGCCAACATGCATCACGATGACGGTGAAACCTTTGGTTCGTGCTTCGTCGATCAGTTCAAGCTTGGAGGGATGCGAGAAGACGGTTTCGGTCACGAAATCCCGACCTCGAGAAAGATAGTCATCCCGGCGCGAAGACGCGATCCTGGCTGCTTCGTAAGACGCGGCTGGAGAGGGATCGCACAGTTCGTCGCGCTGGATGATGTCGGCGTTGATGAATGGTCCTGCGAAGCTTGGTGCTACGCGGGTCTGGTAGAGGGTCGACTTACCGGCGCCATTCGGCCCGGCAAGCACGATCATCGTCGGCGTCATGCCTTGCGCGTGGCCTTCTCACGCACGAGATTGCCGCCCTCATCGAGGCCAACACCCAGGCCAAGCTGCCGCCGACGGGCAAAGAAAGTGTCTTCGTCGGGGCCAGGCTGCGCCATCTTCTCGATGAAGCTGTCGAGCCAGACATCCTTTTCCTCATCAGTGAGGTCGGTTGTCTCGATGTCACCAGCGAGCGCGGCGGTGATGCGGGCATGATCGAAATTGCCCGATTTTTCGATGGCGCGGCCTATGCGCACCCAATGCGCGATCTGGCCAGCAATTGAGCGGCTCTGTAACTCGGACTCGCGGCGGACGATCTTCATGATGTCATCGGCAAGTTTGATGGACTGGGCCATAGGTCACCTCTGACCTGAGTGGTAGCATTTTGCTACCTCATTTGCAAGCGCGTCGTGCAAAGTTGAACCTCAGCGCGGCATGCCTACTTCGAGATGACGCCGGGCAATGACGTAGACGTCGGTGTGAGCTTTTCCGAAACATCACGGGAGCCCGCTGAAATCGAAGCCTATGCCGAACCTAAAACTAATATGCTGTAGGGCTATCTCGGGCAATTTCGCTGATCGGATCGCTGAACTGGAGCCGCTACCAAAGCAGTTCTTCCCAAGGTGCAACGGCATCCCTGATTCCTGCCGTACATTCAGTTGCTTTTTTTGAGGCTCCCCGCCGTGCGAGGAGCCGAAAATTCAAATTTCGGTACGTTCTGACAACGTCAGGGCATCGTCTACATCGACGCCGAGGTAGCGGACGGTATTCTCGATATTGCTGTGGCCCAGCAATATCTGCACCGCTCGCAGATTGCCGGTGGCCTTGTAAATCAGCGCTGCCTTAGTTCGTCGCATCGAGTGTGTTCCATATTCTCGTTTGTCGAGACCAACCGTTGAGACCCACTCATCGACAAGGCGCGCATATTGCCGTGTGCTCAAATGGCCGAGATAATCGATCCGGCTTGGGAACACGAAATCATGAATCGCTCCCCTTCGCCGATCCAACCATGCCTGCAGGCTCTTGCGTGCTTCTGACATGATCTCAAATTACACTGGACGCCCTGTCTTTTTGCTGGATGACGGTTGCGCGATCACGAAATGAACCAGCGCTCATCAAATCGCCTATCCTGATCTACACAAGATCGCAGCCACGCAATTTGCTGTCGATGGCGAGGTCAAACAGTGCCCGGTCACGAAGGCGCCTGTGTTCGTCGAGATAGAAACGGATTGCCCAGATATCGCGTGGCTTTAGCGGTCGTTTGGCTCCAACATTTTTGCCTGCATTCCATGGACGCCGATCATGTATGGCGGGGTCGAGGTCTGAATGTCCCATGATACTTCTCCAATGGCCGGAATGGCCTATCAAAGGATACACCGCGCACCGTCGCGTCTGCAGAGGTGGGACCCGCGACCTCTTGCCAATTTTTGCCAAATTAGCTATATCAACTTCATGACCACTATGAACATTTCGCTTCCCGATACGCTCAAGGCGTTTGTCGACCAGCAGGTCAATATGCGTGGTTATGGTACGAGCAGTGAGTATGTTCGTGAATTGATCCGTAAGGATCAGGATATCCAGCGCCTCCGCGAAATGCTCCTAGACGGCGCCAGCTCTGAAGCCACAGCGCCGGTTGACGCCATATACTTCCAAGACCTCCGTGACCGTGTGACGCAACGCACGAGGTCGTGACTGCAAAGCCGGTCATACCGCGCGCCAAAGCGCGGGCGGATGTCGACCTTGCGGTCGAGTATTACGCGAACGAAGCGGACGTGGATGTGGCTTTCGGCTTCATTGATGCGCTTGAACACGCCTATACCTTCATAGGAGAAATGCCAGGGGCGGGGTCTCCACGTTGGTCTCATGAACTCAACCTGCCCGGGTTGAGGACCATAAGGCTCAAAGGATTTCCGTGGCTCGTTTTCTATCTTGAATTCGAAACCCATGTAGATGTCTGGCGCGTGCTACATGCCAAGCGGGATATGCCAACTGGGCTAGCCGATGGTGATGATTAAACCGCCAACAGCGCTGCTGTTCAAGCGCTCAAACCAGCCCGTCGGAAGCCGTCATACATTCATGACCTGCAATTGGGTCGAGATCGGTCGCTCGGCATCTGGTCTCACGCACTGCAGAGCGGTTGTTCGCATGTGCTGGCCTTGTATCGAGCGGCGAGGATGACGGCCGCAAATCCAATGGCAGATGTCGTAGCCCCAGCCAGAGCCACGGCCGGATAGCCCAGACCCGCAGCGATCACGCCGCCGCCCAAAGCCGCGCCGATGGCATTGCCGAGATTGAATGCGCCGATGTTAACGGCCGAGGCAAGATTAGGCGCGTCGGCGGCGGCAGTCATCACCCGCACCTGAAGCGGCGGCACCAGCGCGAAGCTCGCGATGCCCCACAGGAACACCAGGATCGCCGTCGGCACGACAAACGGCATCAGCAGAGCGAAGGCAACGAGAATCGCAGCTAACGAAGCGAGCGTGACGATGAGCGTGCGATCGACGGAGTGATCGGCAAACCGCCCGCCCAGCCAGTTCCCCACTGTCATGCCGATGCCATAGGTGGCGAGCATTGTTGTGACGAAGCCGAGCGAGGCCTGCGTGGCTTCGCGCAGGATCGGCGCGATATAGGTGAAGACCGTGAACATCGCACTCGATCCGACCACGGTCAGCGCCAGCGCGCTCAGAACACGGCCACGCATAAGGACACGCAGTTCGGCCATGGCATTCCCGCCATTCTCGACAGGGAGCGCCGGCAGCGTCAGCCGCAGCGCGGCCATGGTTGCGCCCCCGAGCGCAGCGATGCCCCAGAAGGCGGCACGCCAGCCGAGATGCTCGCCCGCCCAGGTGGCGAGCGGCACCCCGACGACATTGGCGATCGTCAGGCCCATGAACATCGCCGCCACCGCGCCCGCGCGTCGATGCGGCGGCACCAGCCCGGCAGCGACGATCGAGCCGACGCCGAAGAACGCGCCATGGTTGAACGAGGTGATGACCCGGGCGATCAGCAGCATCCAATAGCTGGTCGATACTGCCGCCAGAAGGTTGCCGAGCGTGAAGATGCCGGCCAGCCCGATCAGCAGCGTACGACGTGGCACGCGCCCCGTAGTCAGCGTCATTAACGGCGCGCCGATCATCACGCCCAGCGCATAGGTGTTGATTTCCGCTGAGAGTTGACCCGGTAGGAGGGATAATTTCCATCGAGATTTGACCCATGTTTGAACTGCTTCCGATCGAGGGATTGGAGGCGACATGGAGTGATCGAGATGGATTTATTGAGTGTGATCCGGCGCTGGCGTTTTCGCGACAAGCTGCCGATCCGGGAAATAGGGCGGCGGACCGTGCTGATTGGCAAATGCCTGCGCCTTCATCAGCTGCCAGCCGGGATAGTTCGAGACGCCAGCGTAGCGCAACTTGCCCGCAGCGATGAGTTGGCCAAGCGTCTCCATCAATTCATCCACCGGAGTCGACGCATCGAAGGCGTGGAGTTGCAGCAGGTCGATATGATCGGTCGCGAGGCGTCGCAGCGCGTCATCGACGGCGCGGACAAGCCGGCCCGAGACACGCCCCAGTCCGACGGACCGTCACCCATCGGCAGTCCTGTCTTGGTCGAGATCAGCACTGTGTCGCGGCGCCCCTTGATCGCATCGCCCAGTATCTCTTCGGAGGCGCCGTTCGAATAGACATCAGCGGTATCGAACAGCGTCACGCCGGCCTCTAGGCAGATGTCGATCAACCGCCGCGCATCGCGCGCGTCGCTTGTCCCCACGCGCTGAACAACGGCCCCCGACCGCCAAATGTGCCGGTACCGAAGCTCAGTACCGGGACGCGCAGGCCGGATGATCCGAGTTGCCTGTATTCCATGAAGGTGCCTTTCGATTGATATGTCGACGCACAAATGACAGAAGAATAGTGGGCGCGTTAGCCGCTGCCGGGGCGAAGGATTTTTGATTTGAACGCAAAGATTGCCAGCGGCGTTGATCGTGCCCGCTCGCTTGAAATCTTCGCCGCGGTGATCGACGCCGGCAGCTTCTCCGCCGCTGGCCGTCTGCTGGACCTGACGCCGTCGGCGGTCAGCCGGACGATCGATCGGGCTCTGTTGCAAACTCTGGCGCAGTGGCCAAGATTGGGCTGCTGGATTGGCAGGATCGGTTGCGATGAACGATTTCAAGGGGCGGCACTTCACC
>SBGG01000028.1 GCA_006226685.1 Sphingomonadales bacterium | reverse complement strand
AACAAGGGCGCGGCGCTGACCACCTATCTCAGCCTTGCCGGGCGCTATTGCGTGCTGATGCCCAACACGTCCCACGGCGGCGGCATTTCCCGCAAGATTTCGAACGTGTCGGATCGCAAGCGGCTGAAATCCATCATCGCCGACATGAACCTGCCCGCGACCATGGGCTGCATCGTCCGCACCGCCGGGCTGTCGCGCACCAAGACCGAGATCAAGCGCGATTTCGACTATCTCGCCCGTCTGTGGGACGAAATTCGCGAGAAAACGCTGGGGAGCGCCGCACCCGCGCTGATCCACAATGACAGCGACCTCATCAAACGCGCAATCCGCGACATTTATAATCGCGACATAGAGGAAGTGCTGGTCGAGGGCGAGGAAGGCTATAAGGCCGCCAAGGACTTCATGAAGCTGCTGATGCCGAGCCATGCCCGGCGGGTGAGGCAATATGCCGACGCGGTTTCGCTGTTCCAGCGCCATGGCGTCGAGGATCAGCTCGCGGCAATGTATCATCCGGTGGTACAACTCAGGTCCGGCGGCTATCTGGTCATCAACCCGACCGAGGCGCTGGTGTCGATCGACATCAACTCCGGTCGTTCGACCCGCGAGCACGGGATCGAGCAGACCGCCGTCGCCACCAATCTGGAGGCTGCGCGGGAAATCGCGCGCCAGCTCCGCCTGCGCGATATGGCGGGCCTCGTCGTCATCGACTTCATCGACATGGAGAGCAACTCCAACATCCGTAAGGTCGAGAAGGCGATGAAGGAGGCGCTGAAGGACGATCGCGCCCGCATTCAGGTCGGCCGCATCTCCGGCTTCGGCCTGATGGAAATGAGCCGCCAGCGCCTGCGCACTGGCGTGCTGGAAGCCTCGACCAAGGTCTGCCCGCATTGCGAAGGCACCGGCCTTGTCCGCACCGCCAGCTCGGCGGGCCTCTCCGCGTTGCGGATGCTCGAAGAGGAAGCCGCGCGCGGCAAGGGCAGCATCATCACACTGCGCGCCAGCCAGGAAGCGGCCTTCTATGTGCTCAACAACAAGCGCCGCGAGATTGACGAGATCGAGCATCGCTATGGCGTCGCCATCACCATCCTGCCCGATGGCGAGGTAGAGGGCGCCCGCATGTCGGTTGAGGCGAGCGGCCCCCGGCCGACCCGTGTCATCGACTATACGCCGATCATCGAAGAAGAAGAGGATGCCGATCTTCCGATCGAGGAGATGGACGAGGAAGAAGGCGAGACCTTTGCCGAGGAACGCGATGAAGACCGGGAAGGCGGCAATCGTCGCGGTCGCCGTCGGCGCCGTCGGCGCAAGCCCCGTCGCGAAGACGGAGAGCGGCAGCAGCCCCTCGACGCCGAAGAGGGCGAAGGCGAAGATAGCGGGGAGGCATTCTCTGCGGACATGCCTGCCGAGGACGAAGAAGGCCTGAGCGAAGCGACCGCCACCGAAACCGAGGAAGGCGAAGGCGAACCGAAAAGGCGCAGCCGTCGCGGAAGGCGCGGCGGACGTCGCCGTCGTGCCGGCACGACGGCCGAAGGCGAAATCGCCATCGATGAAGCCGATACCGAAGAGGGTGCGGAAGCCGAGGCCACCGACGAAAGCGAAAAAGAACCCCGGACCGTCGAAACCACTGCGGAAGCGATCATGGAGGCTCCCGCTCCGACAGAGGAGAGCGTAGCGGAGGAAGCGGTGGCGGAAGCGCCTGCTCCGGAAGAGGCCCCCGTGGAGGAAGCCGCGCCGAAAACGCGGCGTCGCCCGCGCGCGCGCAAAGCCGCTACCAAGGCGGAAGAGAGCGTTGCTATCGAAACCACCGATGCAGCGGAAACCGCTCCAGCGGCGGATACGGCAGAAGCTGTCGCGGAAGAAGCCCCCAAGCCGAAGCCGAAGCGTACCCGCAAGAAGAAAGTGGAGACCGAGGCCGCCGCACCGCAGGATATGCCGCCGGTGGAAGGCGAAGCAGGCGAGATGAAGGAGGAGGCCCCCCCGGCCAAACCCAAGCGGACCCGGCGCAAAAAGGTCGAAACGGTTGAGGCCGCCCCGACACCGGAACCGGAAAACTTGCCGGAAAGCGCTGAAACCGCTTCGGCCGAGCAAATTCCGCAACCGGAGGAAGGCCCCGCCGCAGCGGTGAGCGAAGAGGCAAAACCTGCCGATAGTGCCGCGACGGATGCCGAAACCGGAAACCCGGAGATGGAAACGGCTCCGGCCGAATCCGACACCGCCGAGCATGATGAAAACGCGCCGCCGCGCCGGGGATGGTGGCAGCGCACTTTCGGTGCATGATCGCAAGGGCAAGGGCGTGGCCTGCTCCATCCGTACCCCGTTCGGACGGATCGGACCCGCTCCGGCCCTGATCCGGCCACTTGCCCGATGATGCCATATTCCGTTCATCCGCAAGCGACTATAGGGGAAGGGATGCGACGCTTCGCCCCTTCCCTTTCTTATCCGACCGGCTGGTCACCGGCAGGCATGTTCGTGCGTGCCTGCATCGCTCTTATCCTCGGATTCGCCATTCTCATCCGCCCGGCAGCGGCGCAGCA
The DNA here is from genome assembly GCA_006226685.1 of Sphingomonadales bacterium. GTDB lineage: Bacteria > Pseudomonadota > Alphaproteobacteria > Sphingomonadales > Sphingomonadaceae > Sphingobium. Next base: position 65,578 of record SBGG01000028.1, on the reverse strand, counting down.
GATATTGCGCGACGCGGAAACCGAGGCTTTTCTCAATGATATTTCGCGACCTCTGATCGAAGCGGCGGGTCTCGATCCGCGCAACGCGCAGGTGTTGCTCATCAACGATCCGGAAATCAACGCCTTCGTTGCGGGCGGCCAGATCGTCTGGATTCACAGCGGCCTTCTCACCTCCGCCGATAATGTGAATCAGGTTCAGGGCGTCATCGCCCACGAACTGGGGCATATTGAGGGCGGGCATATCATCCGGTCTTCCGAAGGCATAAAAACCGCCACCGGCATCACCCTGGTGTCGCTGCTGCTCGGTGCGGCGGCGATCGCCGCCGGAGGAGGCGAGGCTGGCATGGGTATCATGGCTGCCGGACAGCAGGCGGCCATGGGCAAATATCTCGCCTTCTCCCGCACACAGGAATCAAGCGCCGATCTCGCTGGCGCCCGCTACCTCAGCAAGGCGGGGATCAGCGGCAAGGGCAGCCTCGAATTCTTCAAAAAATTGCAGAATCAGGAATATCGCCTCGCCATCCCGCAGGATGACAGCTACGGCCGCACCCACCCGCTGTCGGGCGAACGCATAGCGGTGCTGCGCGAGGTATATGAACCCGACCCGGCGTGGAATACGAAGACTCCCCCGGAACTGGAGCAGCGTTTCCAGCGTATCAAGGCCAAGCTTTTCGGTTTCGTGGCCGATCCCGATCAGACATTACGCACCTACCCGCTCAGCGACCAATCGATCCCGGCCCATTATGCCCGCGCCTATGCCTGGCATAAATCGGCCTATCCCGACAAGGCACTCGCGGAAACCGACGCTCTGCTCAAGCTCCGGCCGCACGATCCCTATTTCCTCGAACTGGAAGGGCAGGTGTTGCTCGAAAACGGTCGCCCCGCCGATGCGATCGCACCGTTGCGGGAGGCGGTTCGCCTGACCAACAGCCAGCCGCTGATCGCGGTTCTGCTCGGCCATGCGCTGATCGCAACCGAAAACAGCGCCAATTTCCCCGAGGCCGAGCAGGTATTGCGCGCGGCGGTCGCGAAAGATCGCGACAACCCCTTTGCCTGGTATCAACTCGGCGTTGTCTATGAACGGCGGGGAGACGAAGCGCGGGCCGCGCTGGCAACCGCCGAACGCTATTCCCTGATGGGACAGGAAGAACTGGCGATGCGCAGCGCCGAGGCCGCCATGACCACTCTGCCGCAGGACAGCAGCGATTATTTGCGCGCGCAGGACATTGCGATGGCGGCGCGCGGCATGATGGAAAAAAACAGGAAACGGAAATGACCAATCCTTCGGACAGCCGCCCCGACTTTCGTACAGCCATCAGGAACAGGACCATACAAATGACCATCGGAACCCTCATCGCGGCCACCGCCGGAGCCGTAACCGCGTTCGCCATGCAGGGTTCCACCAACGCGCCGGTCACCAACCGCGCGCAGATCGAGCAGATCGTCCATGACTATATCCTCGAACACCCCGAAATATTGCCGCAGGCGATGGAACGGCTGCAGGCCAAACGCATCGGCAGCGCGGTCGAGGAAAAGCGGTCGCAGCTCGAAACCCCCTATGCCGGGGCATGGGAAGGTGCCGAAAAGGGCGATATCGTTCTGGTCGAGTTTTTCGACTATGCCTGCGGCTATTGCCGGGCCTCGCTTCCCGAGATCGCAAAGCTGGTCGCCGGCGACGCCAATCTGAAGGTCGTCTATCGCGAACTGCCGATCCTCTCCGAGGCGAGCGGTCTTGCCGCGCATGTGTCGCTGCTGGCCGCCGAGCGTGGGAAATACATGGCCTTTCACAAAGCCCTCTACGACGCCGGACAAGTCACACGCGACAGCATCTTCAAGGCTGCGGCCAGCGTCGGCATCGACCGCAAGGCCGCCGAAGCGGCGATGGCGGACAAGCGTTATTCAGCGGAGGTGGAAAACAACATAAAGCTCGCTCAGGCGATCGGCGCCACCGGCACACCGACTTTCGTGATCGGCAATCAGGTATTGGCGGGCGCTGTCGGCTATAACAGTCTGAAGGAAGCGGTCGCCAAGGCGCGGGACAAGGCGAAAAAGGAATGATGCCGCGCACAATGCGCGCTCACGCCCGGAAAGCGTGAGAAACCGGAAAGACGGGCCGCGATTATAATCGGATCAAAATCGCGGTTCTTTTTTTTGCCTCGGCTGTTTCCTAACCTGCGGATATTTCCATCCGGGTTGAAACAGGAAAACTCTCAACCGGATCGCGACATTATCATGTCGATGCGGCAGGCGTTCGGATCAGCCGCCATTCGGCCCGGGACCGCCAGCGCCGGTCGCACCGCCGCCGGGCGCCCCCACCGCGCCGATATTGCCGAAAATTTCCTGCAACAAGGTGCGATCACGCCCCAGCGTCGGCGTCCTGCCGTCCTTGGGCGAGATATGGACGACCTTTTCCAGCCCCCGCTTGTCGATCGCTGCGACATTGCCCGCATCATCGAACCGGACGCGCAATATCGTCTGCTTTACCGGCTTGGGATTGGCAAAGGCCAGTTGCCGCATATCGCGCGCAACATAATACCAGTCCTTCTCGCCAAATTCGCTGGCGAAGGTCGGGCGGCCAAGCGTGCCTTCGACCGATTCCCGGTTGTCGATACCCGGCTGAATCGAATCGACCAGCAGATTATCGACCAGATAGCCCTGATGGGTGCGGATGCGCGTGCATCCCGATACCGCCATCGCCGCCACCGAAATCGCGAAAAGGCAGGAAAGGCGCTTGTTCGGGAAACGCATTATTTTCTCCAAAGGACATCATCACCGGCGCCGCGCCAGCAGACCGGAGGTCACCCCTCCAAGACCATTGCAATGCGAACGCGGGTCCACCAATATGGGATTGAGGGGCGCCACACAAGCCAAAGCGCGTCGCCTTCGTTCAACCCGTTCGCGCGAGAGGTTTGCCGGTTTCATGTCGCTGTTCGACCGTCTTTTCAACAGGACCGATCCCAGAACATGCATGGCGCCGCTCTATCACGCGGTCGTCGCGCGCGGCCGGGCCATTCACTGGTATGTCGAAGGCGCGGTGCCCGATACGCTCGATGGGCGGTTCGATATGATCGCCGCGATATTGAGCCTGGTGCTGATCCGGCTGGAAAAGGCGGACAAACGGCAGGAAAGCGTGTGGCTGACCGAATTGTTCATCGACGATATGGAGGGGCAGCTTCGTCAGATGGGGGTCGGCGACGTGGTCATCGGCAAGCATGTCGGACGGATGATGAGTGCGCTGGGCGGTCGCCTGTCCGCCTATCGCGAGGCCCTCGCCCACCCGAGCGGAGATGTCTGCGGCGCTCTTGCCGGGGCGCTCGCCCGTAATCTTTACCGTGGCGAGCCGGTCGCGCCCGAGGCATTGCAGGATGTCGAAACGCGTCTTTATGCTTTTGCCACCGCGCTTAAAGAGACGCCTGCCGAGCGCCTGATCGAAGGACATCTTCCCGCATGAACGACACCGCCCCCGAATTTTCCCGTATCGTCCGGCTGGACGCGATCGGGCGGATGGCGTGGCCCGAAACCATCGAGGCCGACGACTCCGAAAGGGAGGCGCTGGCGCGGCGATTCGGTTTCGTCTCGCTCGATGCCCTTTCCGCCCGCTACAGCATGACCCGCGAGGGCAAGACCGTGATCGCGACCGGCCGGATCGAGGCCCGCCTGGCCCAGCCCTGCATCGCGACCGGCGAGCCCGTGCCCGAAAAGATCAGCGAGGATTTCTCCATCCGCTTCATCCCCGAGGAAGAGGAAAGCGCGGTCGAACCCGGTGAGGAACTGGAACTGGACGCCGGGGAGTGCGACATGCTCCCCTATAGCGACGGCCGTATCGACATGGGCGAAGCGATTGCCGAAACGCTGGCGCTCGGCGCCAATCCCTATCCCCGCAGCCCCGGCGCCGATGCCTGGCTGCGCGATGCGGGTGTACTGACCGAAGAACAGGCAGGCCCTTTCGCCGCACTGGCGGCACTACAGAAGAAAAAATAGCGCACCCGTGACAAGGGGCGATTGTTCCCCTTTTGTTCAAAAAGAAGCGCGCCTATAAGGGCCGCATGGAGTCCGAAGCGCCCTCGCCCCGCAAGATCATCCATATCGACATGGATGCCTTTTATGCGTCGGTCGAACAGCGCGATAATCCGGAACTGCGCGGCCAGCCGCTGGCGGTAGGCGGGGCGGGACCGCGCGGCGTGGTCGCTGCCGCCAGTTACGAGGCACGGGTTTACGGCGTGCGGTCGGCCATGCCGGGCAGCCGGGCGCGGCGGCTCTGCCCGGACCTGATCTTCGTGCCGCCCCGTTTCGATGCCTATCGCGCGGTGTCGGAACAGATTCATGCTATTTTCCACCGCTTCACCGACATCATCCAGCCTTTGTCGCTCGACGAAGCCTATCTCGACGTCACGCGCAACAAGCCCGGCATCGCGTCGGCCACCTATGTCGCCGAGGAAATCCGCCGGATGATCCGGGAGGAAACCGGGCTTACCGCCTCGGCGGGCGTCTCTTACAACAAGCTGCTGGCCAAGCTCGCCTCGGATCAGAACAAGCCCGACGGCCTGTGCGTGGTGACGCCCGAACAGGGGCCCGATTTTATCGCCGCCCTGCCGGTATCGCGCATTCACGGCGTCGGCCCGGTCACGGCGCGACGGATGAAGGAAATGGGCATAGAGACGGGCGCAGACCTGCGCAACCAGCCGCTCGACCGGCTCCAGCGCCATTTCGGCAAGGCCGCCCGCTTCTACTATGGCGCCGCGCGTGGTATCGATGAACGCCCGGTGGACGATAACCGCATCCGCAAGTCGATCAGCGTAGAAGACACCTTCGAAAACGACCTGCACGACGCAAGCGCTCTGGATGCCGCGCTGGCCCCGATCATCGAACGACTGTGGCAGCGCATCGAAAAGGCACATAGTTTCGGCCGCACCATAACCTTGAAGATCAAATATAATGATTTTGCGATCATCACCCGATCGATCAGCCTGCCGGGGCCGGTGACATGCCGCGATATGCTGGAAAAGACCGGCCACGCGCTGCTTGCCCAGCAATGCCCGGTGCCGAAGGGCGTACGCCTGCTCGGTCTGGGCGTCCATAATCTCGATGCCGAACAGGCCGACAGAAGCATTGCACCAGGACCAAGACAATTGAGCCTTGCGCTGTGACCCCGACCCGAGTCAGCTTATAGTCAGCCTGCCCGGCCCATGATGTCGGCATTTCAGGAGAATGGATATGAAGAAGAGTCTTCTCATCTGTGCCATGACCGCACTCGCCTTTTCATCGGGCGCTTCCGCAGCCAGGGAAACCGTCGCCCAAAAGGGAGAAGCCCGGCTCGCGAAAATGCTGGAAGGCCGCGTCGCCGGGGAACCGCGAAGCTGCATTCCCGTCATGCTGAGCGATCGCCTTCAGGTTATTGACCAGACCGCCGTGGTTTATGACGCGGGCAAGACCATTTACGTCGCCCGGCCGCAAAATCCGAAGTCACTGGACAGCGACGACATATTGGTGATCAAACGGTTCGGCAGTGAGCTGTGCAAGCAGGATGTCATTCACACCATCGACCGCACCATGGGATTCATGACCGGCGTCATCTTTCTCGACGACTTCGTCCCCTATACCAAGCCATGATATTTTCTTCCGGCGGAGCGGAAGCCCCATAACCGGCTTCCGCCTGCCGGAGCGCTTTCCGGTTTTGACCGGATCGGGGCTGATTCCCAGAACATTTGCACGTCAGATGGGAACAACCGACGGCTCGGGAAATTATGTAAAATAAAGTCCGGCCCGCGCCGTGTTGCGATCAAAACCAGACGCGTTCAGCCTATTGGATCGGCCGCATTTCCCGATCGCCAGAGCCCTCTTCCCGGCACAGACCAGTTCCGGGACGTTGCCTTGCACCATTTGCCGGACCGTAAAACGGTCGATTTAACGTCCCCTTCCGGGGACGCGATCCCGCATCCCCATATCGATCTCAGAACGGAATGATGCGGCTTTTTTCGGTGAACTTCATATAACCGGCATTAATGCCTGCGCGCCAGCCAACGCCGAGGCGGATCGGGATCAGCACCACATTGCCGCGCCGCAAATAGGTGGCGGTGAAACCACCGACGACATAGAGCGCGCCCTCCACCTGAGGGTAGCGCCTGAACAGATCCTGCGTGTCATAAAGATTATAGACGAGCACGAACACTTTGGAGGCATTGCCGCCGACATCGAAGCCGACCGACGGACCGGTCCAGTAGACGTTCCGCTGTCCCTCTATCTTGTGATTGAGCGTTCCCGAACCATAGCGCAGGCCGACGACAAGCGCGCCGGATGCCTCTCGCCCGGCAATATAGCCATTGGGCTCCCCCTGATCCTGAAGGATCTTCTCGATCATGCTGGCAAGCCCTTCGGCGCCGCGCCCGAACACGCCTTCGGCAGCCCCCACCAGATCATCCTTCTGGTAAGAGGTAGAAGGATCGGGAGTGGCTGCCGTTGCCGACTGGGAAATGGGCGGCGGAACCGTGCCCACGGTCGCATCGCTGCCGGCCGTTTCCGGATAGGAGGAGGGAGCGGGATAGGAGGGCTGAGCGGGATCGCCGGGAATGGCCTCGACGCCGCCCTGCGGCGCAAGATCCGCATCGATCGCCGTGTTGGGATCAACCGTCGCCACCTGAGCATAGGCGGGTGCCGCGACCATGGAGAAGGCCGCCGCAACCATCAGCGCAGAACCCCCGGCCTTGCCTATCCATTTGCCGAATTGCGCGATCATGCTCTTATCCTCAGCCCATATCTGTGCGAATTTCGCCCTTCTACATATTCTTCGCGGCACATGAAACGGCAATGAACGAACGGTGGCCCGAGTCGTTTTTACGTTCAGGCGAATCGGCGCAAGGTCGGAACAGTCCGGTAGGGCGCGCTATTTCTGCAACCAGTGCGTGGCCTTGAACCAGAACGCCATCCCCCCACCGACGGCAAGGCAGAAGAGAGACACACCCCAGAAGGCCCATGATTCCCGCGAGAAAGGGATGCCCGCGACATTCATGCCCAACAGGCCGGTGACGAATGTCAGTGGCAGAAAAACAAGCGCGACAATGGCAAGGATCAACGCCTGCCGGTTCATATGCTCGGCCCGCAAATCGGTCAGCGCCTCATGAACCAGCGCCGCCCGTTCCCGCATCGCCTCCAGTTCCTCGACCATGCGGGCGCAGCGGTCCGCCGCTTCCTGAAGGTGCAGCCGGTCATCGGGTTCGAGCCAGCCGACCTGCGCGGTCATCAGGCGCTCCATCGCCTGACGCTGTGGCGCGAGGAAGCGGCGATAGTTAATGGCATCGCTGCGCAGTTCCGCAACCTTGTGGCGGCTGCCGCCCTTGCCCGCCTCCAGCACCCGGCACTCCACTTCGTCCAGCCCGTCGCCCAGTTCCGCCACATGGGGGTCGAGCGCATCGGTGATCTCCATCGCCGTCGCCGCGACAAGATCGCCCGGATCGGCCATTTGCCCGGCCAGCATATGTTCGACCAGCCGGTCGAACACGCCGAGCGGTCGATAGGAAAGCGTGACGGCAAGGCCGCGCTGCACCCAGATGCGGATCGACACCAGCGAATCGCCGTCATCATCGGGCTGCGCGCCGAGACCGCGCAGGTTGACCAGCGCGCCATCGCTGAACTGGGCGCAGCGGGGGCGGGTCTCCTGCGCCCGAAACGCGGTGATGGCCGGGTCCGGCATCGCCGTGATGCGCGCCAATATGGCCGCCACATCATCGCTGGTGCCATCCAGATGCAACCAGAGGAAATCCGCCGATGGCGCGACCTCCGCAAAGGCGCCGATCGGTTCCTCGCGCACGCCATCCTTGCGATAAACGAACAGTCTGCTCATGCCTTCGGCCCCTTTCGCAGCCAGAGCGCCAGCCCCGGCCCTTGCCACTCCGGCTGCTCCTCCACGGCCTGCCTCACCGCGTCGGCGCGGGCGCGATCGAGTATCGCGCGGGCGACGCCGGGATCATGGAAGATATGATCGGCCTGCCCCAGCAACCGTGCCACCCGTACCGTCAGATTATCCGGGTCATCGGAAATCAGCCGGATTTCCTCGATCCGGGCAGGCATGTCCGCCCCCGCCGCCATGGCGAGCCAATGCTCCACCGCCGCCGCCTCACCCGCGCCCATGGGATCGAGCGCAGCACCCGGCTCCATCGCCGCATCGATCGCCCGGCGCCGTGACGCCGCCTCGGGCCAGCGCGCCCGCATCGCCCCGCGCGCCTTGCCCAGCGCCGTCGCCAGCCCGCCCAGCGTCCCGGGCAACATCGCCTCCAGCCGCTGGCGCAGCGCCTTCGCCAGTCCCGCCGAGGCACCACCGGTACCGATGGCGATCAGCACCGGATCTCGATCGACGATCGCGGGCAGGGTGAAATCGCACCAGTCGGGCCGGTCCACCGCATTGATCAGCACGCCGCGCGCGCGCAGCCGGGTAATCGCGGCCAGCGCCGCCGCCTCATCCGCGATCGCGACGATGGCGAGCGCGGCAGGCGCATCTTCTTCCGCACACACATCCGCACCGGCACGTTCCAGCAGGCGGCGCTTCGCCTGCGCCGTCTCTCCCTCGCCCAACAGGATGACCGGCCTTCCCGTCAGCTTCATGAAGAGAGGCAGGCTGTGCATGGATCAGTCGCCTTTCAGTCCTGCAACCAGTCCGGCACGCGCTCGGCGGCAATAATCGCCTCAGGTGCGATCCGGTCGGCGACCACGGCGAATTTGTCGCCATCGACCATCACCTCGGGCACCAGCGCACGGCTGTTATAGGTGCTCGCCATCGTCGCGCCATAGGCCCCGGCGGTGCGGAACACGCCGAGATCGCCCGCCTTCACGACATCGATACTGCGGTTCATCGCGAAGGTATCGCCCGTCTCGCACACCGGACCGGCGATGTTCGCGACCATCTTCTCCCCGGTGGGGGCGACCGCTTCGAAATCATGCCAGGCATCATACATGGCCGGACGGGCCAGATCGTTCATCGCCGCATCGACGATCACATAGGGATGGACGACGCCCGGCTTCACCCAGATGACGCGGGTCAGCAACACGCCCGCATTGCCGACGATCACGCGGCCCGGCTCGAACATCAGGGTCACGTCCCAGTCTTTGGTCACGCGCTCGACCATCTCGCCATATTCGGCGGGACTGGGCGGCACCTTCGCCCGTTCATAGGGCACGCCCAGACCACCGCCCAGATCGACCCGGTCGATGCTGTGGCCCGCCGCGCGCAATTCCGCGACCAGATCGCCAATGCGGCGATAGGCGGCCTCTAGCGGCCCGAGATCGAAAAGCTGACTGCCGATATGGCAGGCGATCCCCCGCAGATTGAGGCCGGGCTGGCCCGAAAGCCGGTCGAATATCGCCCGCGCCTCGCTGATCGGCACGCCGAACTTGTTTTCCGACTTGCCGGTCGAAATTTTCGCATGGGTTCCAGCATCGACATCGGGGTTGACCCGCAGCACCGCCGAGGCGGTCTTGCCCATGCCATGCGCCATTTCGGCCAGCACCGCGCCTTCTTCCTCCAGCTCCAGATTGAACTGGCCGATCCCGACATCAAGACCATAATGCAGTTCGGCGCGGGTCTTACCGACACCGGAGAAGACGATGTCCTCCGCCTTCATCCCTGCCGCCAGCGCACGGGCGATCTCTCCGCCCGAAACGACATCGGCACCGAAACCCTGCTTCGCCAGCACCTTCAGCACCGCGATATTGGGATTGGCCTTGATCGCGAAAGCGATATGGGTGCGCGGCAGCTTTGCCAGCGCCGCCTTGAACACCTGCGCATGTCGTTCCAGCGTCGCGCGGGAATAAATATAAACAGGCGTGCCAACAGCCTCGGCAATGGCCGTCACCGGTACATTTTCGGCGTGAAGCAGGCCGTCGCGATAGTCAAAATGATCCATGGTCTGGTGAAATCCGGTTATATCGGGGCAAGGTTTAGCGGGGCGGCAGATCGAACGGATCATCCTCGCGTTTCTGGGATCGTTTGAGCGGTTCGGCGCTGCGGTCCGGGCGCGACTGCATCTCCGGCTGCATCAGTTCGGCCGGCGTTTCGGGCCTGTCCGCGCCTCGCGCCACCGGCACTGGCTGCGCCCCCGGTTTCCCGGTGAGCGGCATGCGCGATCCGCAGGCCGACAGGGCAACCATCAGTATCGCTGTCGCCGCGATCGCCGGAACAGGCCTCATACACTCTCTCCCGCCAGTTCGGCGCGCGCCTGCTCGATGCGGGCGCGCACCTGCGCAGGCGCGGTGCCGCCATGGCTCATCCGGCTCGCCACCGATGCATCGACCGTCAGCACATCGTAAATGCCGTCATGGATGCGCGGATCGATGCCCCGAAGCTCCTCCAGCGACAGGCCCGCAAGCTGCGTGCCTTTTTCCTCGGCCAGCTTGACCGCGCGTCCGGTGATATGGTGCGCCTCGCGGAAGGGCACGTCCGCCTCCCGCACCAGCCAGTCGGCGAGATCGGTCGCGGTGGCGAAACCGCTTTCGGCCAGCGCCCGCATCCGGTCGGTGCGGAAAGTGACCGTTTCGACCATGCCCGCCATCGCCGCGATGCACAGGCCCAGCAGGTCATGCGCCTCGAACACCGGCGGCTTGTCATCCTGCATATCCTTGGAATAGGCGAGCGGCAGGCCCTTCATCGTGACGCACAGGCTCGTCATGCATCCCATGATCCGCCCGGCATGGCCGCGCACCAGCTCCGCCGCATCCGGGTTGCGCTTCTGCGGCATGATCGAACTGCCGGTCGAATAGGCATCGGGCAACTTGACGAAACCGAAGGGCTGGCTCGCCCAGATGATGAATTCCTCGGCCAGACGCGACAGGTGCAGCGCCACCTGCGTCGCCGCCATCAGATAATCGAGCGCGAAGTCGCGATCTGACACCGAATCGAGGCTGTTATCGGTCGGCCCGTCAAAGCCGAGCGCCGCCGCCGTCATGAACCGGTCGGTCGGGAACCCCGTTCCGGCCAGCGCAGCCGCGCCCAGCGGCGAACGGTTGAGGCGCGCCCGCGCATCGGCGAAGCGGCTGCGGTCGCGCTTCAGCATCTCATAATAGGCCATCAGATGATGACCGAGCGTCACCGGCTGCGCGCTCTGAAGATGGGTGAAGCCGGGCATCACGCTGTCGGCATGGTCCGCGGCGCGGGCGACGAGCGCGCCCTGCAACGCGGCGAGCCCCGCGTCCACCTCGTCGATCGCATCGCGCACCCACAGCTTGAAATCGGTCGCGACCTGATCGTTGCGGCTGCGCGCGGTGTGGAGCCGCCCGGCGGCCGGGCCGATCAGTTCGGCCAGCCGCGACTCGGTGACCATGTGAATATCCTCAAGGTCCATATTCACCGGCACGCCGTTCGCTTCATATTCGGCAGCGATGCGATTAAGCCCTTCGGTAATCGCCTGCGCATCCTCGCCCGAGACGATCCCGCGCGTGGCCAGCATCGCGACATGCGCCTTCGATCCGGCTATGTCCTGCTTCCACAAGCGCTTGTCGAAGGGGATGGACGCGTTTATCTCCCGCATCACCGCCGCGGGCCCTTCGGCGAAGCGCCCGCCCCACATGCTGTTGGAGCCAGCCGTCATGTCCTGTTCGTCCCGGTCGCTAATCTCTCTGCTCCTGCTGGGCGTGGTTCTGGGGGGATGCGATAAGCGTTCCGCGCAAAACGGGCAAGCCAATGCCGCGAACCCGGACGAACTTAGCTCCGGCTCCACCGCCGGTGAAGTCAGTTCGGGCGAAGTCACGGCAGGCGAGGTGGCGTCCGGCACCGGAAAGGCCCCCGGCAAAAGCTACAGCATCGATCGCGGCAAGGCGGGAAGCCCGCTGCCCGATTTCGTCTTTTCCGATGAGAAGGCGCAGGATGTGACACTGAAACGGTTTGCGGGGCGGCCGATTCTCATCAACCTGTGGGCGACATGGTGTGCGCCCTGCGTCGCCGAAATGCCGCAACTCGATCGGATCGCCGGAACCTATGGGAAGAACGGAGCGAAGGACGGGCTGGAGGTCCTCACCATTTCGCAGGACAGCATGGGGGCGGACAAGGTCGTGCCCTTTTTCAACGCCAAGGGGTTCCGACATATCAAGCCATGGCTGGACCCGGAAAACCAGTTCGGCTTTCACTATGGTACCGGCCTGCTCCCCACCAGCGTGCTTTATGACGCGCAGGGCAAGGAAATTGCCCGCGTGACCGGCGCGCTCGACTGGGAAGGGGATGAGGCCAAGGCCCTGATCGCGGAAGCGATGGGCGGCTGAGAGATCGGATCGCTCGAACCCTTACTCCGCGTTTTGCGCGCGCCGCTCCGCCCCCCGCCGCTGCCATAACCCGCTCAAGGCGTCATGGGTAAAGATGGCAAGCCCGATCCAGATCGCAACGAAACTGAGCAACCGGGTGCTGTCCAGCGTCTCGCCATAGAGCAGGTAGCCAGCCAGAAACTGGAGCGATGGCGCCAGATATTGCAGCACCCCGATCGTCGCAAGCGGCAGGCGCCGCGCGGCCTGCGCGAACAGCACCAGCGGAACGGACGTCACCAGCCCCAGCAACGGTACCAATATAGTCGACAGCGGACGGTGACCAAATGCCATCGTCCCGTCGGCCATCAGCCACAGCAGATATGGCACGGCGAAAGGAAGCAGCAACAGCGTTTCGATGGTCAGCCCGGGCAGGGCCTCCACCGGCGTTACCTTGCGGATAAGGCCATAGAGCGCGAAGCTGAGCGCCAGCACCACGCTGATCCACAAGGTATCGAGCGCCGAGAGCGCCAGCATCACCACGCCCAGCAACGCGAAACCGATCGCCACCATCTGCATCGGGCGCAATCGCTCCTTCAACAGGAGGACGCCCAGCCCGACACTGATCAACGGATTGAGGAAATAACCGAGGCTGGCCGCCAATATATGCTGATGTGTGGTGGCCCAGACATAGACGAGCCAGTTCACCCCGATCAGCAGGGCACTGGCGCTCAGCGCCGCCATGACACGCGGATTGGCCATGGACGAGAATAGCGACGCCAGATCGCGCCGCACCAGCGCAACGACCAGCAGCAACAGCGCCGACCAGGCCACACGCTGGGCAACGACCTCGGTCGGTCCGATATCCTCGATCAGTTTGAAATAGATCGGCAACCCTCCCCAGATGAAATAGCAGGAGATGCCGTAGATATAGCCACGCCGGATATCGTGATCGCTGTTCGTCATGCCGCCCGCCCTGATCCAAAGTCCCGACAGTTACAATATGGATTCGGCATGGCCTCCCGTTTCCCGTCCCGCCCGCGGCCTCCTTGCCCGGCCGGGCAGATCCTTCGGGGCAAGCTTCTGAACTCTGACGGAAAATTAACCCTCCCCTGCCAGAACCGACCATGCCGGCGCGATCGAACAAACGCGACGAACCGGAGACGGTGAGCGCCCGATTCGATCGGATCGAATATCGGGACCATGATCGGGAATATGGGGGTATATGCCGCACCGCCATGATGTTCAGATGAGGAAAACCATGCGCCTGCCCCTCTCTGTCCTTGCCGCCCCGGCCCTTGCCGCGCTCTGCGTCACGGGCGGCCTGCTTGCCGGGTGCGATGATGGGCAGAAAAACCGGGGGCCCTCCTCATTTGACATATCGCTGGCGAACGGGACCGCGGATCCGGCTCCGCGCGAGGCGATCGAAGCCCCGGTCGCCTCCGGCCCGGACCGGACGGACGAAGCCGATCGCGATGCGCGCGCGCCATCGGACCAGCCTCTTAACGGCACGCTTCCTCTTCCGCCCCCGCGCCTGGCGAAGGAACAGGCACGAAAACTGGCCGGCGGCGCACTAATCTCTGCTCCTGCCGTAACGAAAACGATCACCTCGACCAAAGTGCCGGTAACGCTGGACGGTATCGCTGCGCAAAAAACCGGCGGCGGCAAATGCTCCACCGCCCGTGTCGACTATGCGATGCAATGGGCGCAGCGCCTGCCGAGGGAATTCCCGCTTTATCCCGGCGCCAATGTGATCGAGGCGGCAGGGACCGATGAAGGGCCTTGCCTGCTGCGGGCGGTCAGCTTCATCACCGGTGGCGCGCAAAAGGACGTGATGGATTTTTATGCCAGCATGGCGAAACGCGCGGGCTATTCGGTCGAACATGAGGAAGAAAATGGCCGCCATGCGCTAAACGGTATGCGCCCGCGTGACGGCAGCAGCTATTATATCGGCTTCAGCCCTGTGGAGGGTAGCCATGTCATGGTCGATCTTGTCGCCAATCCGGTACGATAATCGCTCCGCACCGGCAAGGCCGCTCCCCCACGCGACTTTCCGCGATTTCCTGACGGTGCTATGTTCCCTTTCGCCCGAAATCCCTCTAGGGCGGGCCAATGCACAGTCTTTTCGTCATGCTGGGCGGCGCCGTCGGCGCGCTGGGCCGCTACCAACTGGGGCGGCTGGCCGGACATATGTTCGGCCTCTCCTTCCCCTATGGGACGCTCGGCGCCAATGTAATCGGTGGCTTTCTGATGGGTGCGCTCGCCGGATGGCTGGCGCGTTTCGGCCATGGCGGGGAACCGATCCGGCTGTTGCTCGCAGTCGGCCTGATGGGCGGCTTCACCACCTTTTCCTCATTCAGCCTCGAAATCGTGCTGATGATGGAGCGGGGGCAGGTCGCGCTAGCCGGATTTTACGCGGCGATTTCGGTGATTGCCTCAGTCGCCGCCCTGTTCGCAGGCCTCACGCTGATGCGGGCGTTCGCATGAGCCACCCGCCCCGCAAGCCCTCCGCCCCGCGCAAGCGGACGCCCGGCGCCCCGGTCCAGCGCAAAAAGACCGGCGGACAAACTGGCGGACAGGGCGTCGCCCGCAAGGCCCCGCCCGCTGCCGCGAAACCCGAGCAGCAGGCGAAACCCGTCAAGCCGGCCGCCGCCGCGCCCGCCCGCAGCCTCACCGTCCATGCCGAAGATGACGGCATCCGGCTCGACCGCTGGTTCAAGCGCCACCTGCCAGACATCAGCTTCGCGCTGGTTTCGCGCTGGGCGCGCACCGGGCAGTTGCGCGTCGACGGCGCGCGCGCGACCCCGGGCGACCGGATCGAAGAAGGACAGGTGATCCGCATCCCGCCGGTTCAGCCCGAAGCCGCCGGCGCACCCACCCGCGCCCGCCCGACGCGCCGGGCGTTGTCGGACGAGGAAATGGAGTTCGCGCAAGCCCTCGTCATCTACAAGGATGAGCAGGCGATCGTGATCAACAAGCCGCCCGGCCTCGCGACTCAGGGCGGCACCAAGACCGACAATCATGTCGACGGCCTGCTCGATGCGCTCGCTTTCGAGCGCGAGGACCGGCCGAAGCTGGTGCACCGGCTGGACAAGGATACGAGCGGCGCGTTGCTGCTCGCCCGTTCGGCCCGCGCCGCCGCCTTTTTCGCGAAAAGCTTTTCCAGCCGCACCGCGCGCAAAGTCTATTGGGCGCTGGTCATGGGCGTACCCAGCATCGAGGACGGCATGATCGACCTCCCGCTCGCCAAGCAACCTGGTACGGGCGGCGAGAAAATGCATGTGGACGAGGAAGAAGGCCTGCCCTCCCGCACCCGCTATCGCGTGATCGAGCGCGCGGGCAACCGCGCCTGCTGGCTGGAACTGCAACCCTATACCGGGCGCACCCACCAGATTCGCGTTCATCTCGCGGCCATCGGTCATCCCATTGTCGGCGACGGCAAATATGGCGGCAAGGAAGCGTTCCTGACCGGCACGATCAGCCGCAAAATGCATCTTCACGCCCGACGCATCCGCATCGACCACCCCGATGGCGGACGAATCGACGTGCGCGCCGACCTGCCGCCTCATTTCACCGAAAGCCTTACCGATCTGGGGTTCGACATTCATGCGGGCGACCTGCCGCTCGACGAGGAAATCGAAACCGGCCCCACCCGAGAGGAAACGAAAAAAGTCGCGCGCCAGCACGCCAAGACCATCCGCAAAGAACGGCGCGGCGAACGGCGCAGCCGGGGCGGCACGTCCGAGAAAAAAAGACCACCGCACAAGCCGGGCAGGAAATGAGCACAGCCAATCGTCTCGCCCTGTTCGATTGCGACGGCACACTGGTCGACAGCCAGCATGACATTGTCGAGGCCATGCGCCGCAGCTTCGAGAGCGCCAGACTTGCCCCCCCGGACCGGCCGGCGATCCTTTCGGTGATCGGCCTGTCGCTGCCCTTGGCGATGGCGCGGCTGCTGCCCGAGGCGGAACCGGATTTTCACGACCATATGGCCGGGCAATATAAGCTCGCCTTTCAGGCGATGCGGCGGGACAACAGCGTTTCCGAACCGCTTTATCCCGGCATTGCCGATCTGATCGTCGCGCTGGACGAGGAAGGCTGGATGCTCGGCGTCGCCACCGGCAAATCCGATCGCGGCCTCAACCTCTGCCTGACCCGCCATGGCCTGATCGACCGCTTCGTGACACTCCAGACCGCAGACCGCCACCCGAGCAAGCCGCACCCGTCGATGGCGTTGCAGGCCATGGCGGAGGCGGGTGCGGCGCCCGGCACCACCGTCATGATCGGCGATACCAGCTTCGACATGGAAATGGGCGTGAACGCGGGCACACGCGCGCTGGGCGTCACCTGGGGCTATCATGCCGAGGATGAACTGATCGCCGCCGGGGCCGACGCCGTGGCGGTGGACATGGACGACCTCAAACGCCATATCACCGCATCATGACCGACCCGGAAATGACCGAAGCCGACCGTCAGGCGCGCGAACAGGCCGCGAAGCAGCGCTTCATCGCGCTCAGCCTGTTTCGCCTGTCCGGCATAGTGATCCTTGTCTTCGGCTTTCTCATCATGCTGCAACAGTTCGACTTCGTATCGGGGCAGAAGGCGAAGATCATGGGCGCGATCATCGCCAGCGCCGGCATGTTTCAGACGATCATCGTGCCACGCCTGCTGAGCCGGGCCTGGCGGACGCCCAATCCGTGAAGCGTTTCTACAAGGAGGCCGGCGTCGTCGCGCAGGAGGGCGGTCATGGCATTGCGCTCGATGGACGACCGGTGCGCACCCCGGCGCGCGCGCCGCTGGTCCTGCCGCATGAGCGGCTTGCGCAAGCGGTCGCACAGGAATGGACGGATCAGGGAGAAAAGATCGATCCCGCCTCCATGCCCTTCACCGGCTTCGCCAATGCGGCCATCGACCAGATCGCCCCCGATCCGGCGGCTTTTGCGGCAACCGTGTCTGTCTATGGCGAAAGCGACATGCTCTGCTATCGCGCCGACAGCCCGGTCGAACTGGCGGCGCGGCAGGCAGATCAGTGGCAGCCCTTGCTGGACTGGGCGAGCAGCCGTTATGACATCTCCTTCACGGTAACGAGCGGCATCATCCCCGTCACCCAGCCGCAGGCAACACTGGACCGGCTGCGCGAAGTAACTGCCGCGCAGGAACCGTTTCTTCTGGCCACGCTCTCCCCGCTGGTAGCGCTCAGCGGATCGCTGGTGATCGGTCTCGCCGTGCTCGAACGGGCGTTCGATCCGGCGCATTTGTGGCAGGCCGCCGAGCTGGATGAGCTGTGGCAGGCCGAACAATGGGGCGACGATGACGAGGCGCTGGCCCGCCGCACCCGCCGCCATGCGGATTTCACCCGTGCCGTCCATTTCGCGGAACTGGCACGGGGCAGATAAACGGGCAACGAAACCGGACAGTCCGGACTACTGGAGAAACCGCCATGGGAAGCTCTCGCATCATTGCCAGAATCATGCTGGCTTTCAGCCTCCTCTGCATCGCCAATGGCGCCACCGCCACCACCTCCACAGACCGCTCCTTCGGCATATGGCGCAACCCCAAGAACAGCGTCCATATCCGCGTCATACAATGTGACGACCGGATGTGCGGCAAGGTGATCTGGGCCAATGAAAAGGCTCAGAACGACGCCGCCAAGGGCAGTGACACACCGCTGATCGGTTCGACCCTGTTCCACGGTTTCACCCAGGAAAAACCCGGCATATGGCGCGGCAAGGTCTATGTGCCCGACATTGGCAAGACCTTTTCCGGCACGATCAGCGTGATCGATTCCCACCATATGGAAGGCCGCGGCTGCCTGCTACGCAATATCGGCTGCAAATCGCAGGTCTGGACGAAGATCCGGGAGTAATCCCTTCGTCACCCCCCGGTCCGGATGGGGTCAGACCTCGCCCTCGGCGCGTTTCTGAAGGCCGCGGATAAAGCCGATGAGACCCGTCTGGCGGCTGCGTTTCAGTCGTTCGGCCTCAAGGATGGTGCGCACCTTTTCGAAGCAGACCTGCGCATCGTCATTGACCAGCACATAATCATAGCCATCCCAGTGAGCGATCTCATTGGCGGCCCGGCTCATGCGGCCGACGATCACGTCCTCGCTGTCCGTCCCGCGCGCGCGCAGGCGGCGTTCCAGCTCTGCAATGGACGGCGGCAGGATGAACACCCGCACCACATCGCCCCCGGCAATCTGGTGCAATTGCTGCGCCCCCTGCCAGTCAATATCGAACAGCACATCGCGCCCCGCCTCCAGCATCCTGTCGACCGGAGCACGAGGCGTGCCGTAGCGGTTGCCGAACACATGCGCCCATTCGAGGAATTCGTGGTTCGCGGTCATTGCGCGAAACCGCTCCAGATCCACGAAATGATAATCCCTGCCGTCGACCTCCCCCGGACGCATGGGCCGGGTGGTCGCGGATACCGACATCTGTAACCCGGCATCGGCCTCCAGCAACATGCGCGAAATGGTCGATTTGCCCGCGCCGGAAGGGGACGAGAGGACGAAAAGCAGGCCACGGCGTTTGAAACCGTGGGGATCATTCTGGTCGGTTGCAGCCATGCCTGCTAGTGCCGCGCACAAGGCGGCGCGTCAATATCCAAGAAAGGAGAAACCATGGGGAGGGAAGCATGAGGCGGCACAAACAATCGCGCAGGCGCGCACTGATCCTGATCGCCCTCCTGTTGCTGGCCACGGCCGTCACCTTGCTGGCCATGGGCCGCCCGCCAATCTGCACCTGCGGCACGGTCAAATTCTGGGAAGGCGCGGTCCACTCCTCCGGCAACAGCCAGCATATCGCCGACTGGTATAGTTTCAGCCATATCATCCACGGCTTCCTCTTCTACGCGCTGACATGGTGGCTGCTGCGTCAGTGGATGCGGGTGGAAACCCGCCTTGCCGTCGCGGTCGCGATCGAGGCCGGCTGGGAATTGCTCGAAAATTCTCCGGTCATCATCGACCGCTATCGCACCGCGACCATTGCGCTTGGTTATACCGGCGACTCAGTGCTCAACAGCATGAGCGACATCCTGATGATGATGCTCGGCTTTCTGTTCGCCGCCCGTGCTCCGGCGAAGGTTACGCTGCTGATCGCCATCCTGTTCGAGCTGTTCACTCTGGTGATGATCCGTGACAATCTGACGCTCAACGTGCTGATGCTGACCTGGCCGGTCGAAGCGATCCGCCACTGGCAGGCCGCGCTATAGGAGCAGACGATCGAGAGGCGGGGGCATCACGGGGTGCAATACGCCTTACGGGTTGAGCCAGAATGCAACGAGCCTATTGCGCCGCGCCCCGGCATAAGCCGACACGGTAACGGCCGGTCGATTCAGGTCTTGCCGCTTCCCGGCGGCGGCGTGGCCGGATCGGCGGGCTTCACCGGCCTGGCGGCCTTCGCTGCCGCCTCGAACTTGCGCTCCTGATTACGCTTGTAGAGCTTGTGCCCGACCCAGGCACCGCCAACCATCAGCGCACCCACAGGCGACTTCCGAACGAAACGACTCACCACCATGCCTGCGGCACCGCCCAGCAGGCCGGATTTTCCGGCCCCTTCGGCGATGCGCGATCCGATGACTCCCCCGACAACCTTACCGATCATGATGACAGGACTCCGCTTTTTGCTGGCAGTCATGTCAACTTTCGGGTCGCCCTTTCTGTTCCGCCTGATCCGCATCGGAGCTCGCCCCACCTATTTGCGCTTGCCGAAATCGACGGTAACGACATTGGAGCCGTCGCCATTTTCTTTCGGCGCGACGCCCGGCACATCATTTTCGGCGGGCTCAGGCTGTTCCGGCTCGACCTCGGGCGCCTGCGCCTGAAACTGAAGCGCGAAATTCACCGCCGGATCGACAAAGGCAGTGATCGCCCTGAAAGGAATGATGAGCAGCGCCGGAACCTGGTTGAAGGTCAGGCTGACCTGAAAATGGTCTTCCAGTACCTTCAGGTCCCAGAATTTATTCTGGAGAACGATCGTCATCTCGTCGGGAAACCGCTCGACCAGACGACGGGGAATATCGACACCCGGCGCCTGCGTCTTGAAGGTGATGTAGAAATGATGGTCGCCGGGCAGGCCGCCGGACCGCTCCACCTCGCCGAGCACGCGCCCGACCACCGCGCGCAGTGCTTCCTGCACGATTTCGTCATAGGGAATCAGGCTGTCGGGCAGGGTATCACTCATGCGTTCCTACCTAGCGCAGGCATATATACGGTCAACCCTTTGCGCGATCATGCAGTGCGAGGATCGCCAGAATATCGGAACGACCAGAAAGATTGCGTGCGCGCGAATCCGCGTTATAGGGGCGGCATGCGCAAGGCCGAAATTCAGCGGACGACCGGGGAAACCTCGGTCCGTGTCTCTCTCGATCTCGACGGCACCGGTGCCTATCAGGTGTCGACCGGCATCGGTTTCCTCGACCATATGCTCGAGCAGCTTTCACGCCATTCGCTGATCGACCTCATGGTCGAGGCGAAGGGCGACCTGCATATCGATCAGCACCACACGACCGAGGATACCGGCATCGCGATCGGCGAGGCGCTGGCCAGGGCGCTGGGCGACAAGCGCGGCATCACCCGCTATGGCAGCGCCTATTCGCCGATGGACGAGACCCTCTCCCGCGTCGCGCTCGACATTTCCGGGCGGCCCTATCTGGTCTGGAAAGCGGAGTTCACCACGCCGCGTCTGGGTGAGATGGATACGGAATTGTTCGAACACTGGTTCCAGAGCTTCGCGGTGGCGGCGGGCATCACCCTGCATGCCGAATGCCTCTACGGCCAGAACAATCACCATATCATCGAGAGCCTGTTCAAGGGTCTCGCCCGCGCGCTGCGCATCGCGGTGGAAATCGACCCGCGCAAGGCCGACAGCATCCCGTCGACGAAAGGTATGCTGGGTGGAGGGCCCGCGGCGGAATGACCATCGCCCTGATCGATTATGGCGCGGGTAATCTGCACTCGGTCCACAATGCGCTGGTGAAGGCGGGCGCACAGGATGTCACCATCACCGCCGACCCTGACATTGTCGCCCGTGCGGATCGTATCGTTCTCCCCGGCGTCGGCGCCTTTCGTGCCTGCCGCGACGGGCTTTACAACCTGCCCGGCGTGGTCGAGGCGATGAGCGAGGCGGTCCATGCCCGCGCCACGCCCTTTCTCGGTATCTGCGTCGGCATGCAATTGCTCGCGGACCGGGGCGAGGAATTCGGCATCCATGAAGGGCTGGGCTGGATCGGGGGCACGGTGCGGCGGATCGAACCCACAGACCCGGCAATCAAGGTGCCGCATATGGGGTGGAACACGGTAACGCCCGCGACGCCTCATCCGCTGATCGAAGCGGGCGAGGCCTATTTTCTGCACAGCTATCATTTCGATGCCGCCGACCGGGGCGATGTCGTCGCGACCACCGATCATGGCGGTCCACTGGTCGCCGCGGTCGCGCGCGACACGATCATCGGCGTACAGTTCCACCCGGAAAAGAGCCAGCGCTACGGCCTTTCCTTCCTCTCCCGCTTTCTCGACTGGACGCCTTAATGGAAATTTTGGGATGAGCATCATCGTCTTCCCTGCGATCGACCTCAAAGGGGGTCAGGTGGTGCGCCTTGCCGAAGGCGATATGGACCGCGCCACGGTGTACGGTGACGATCCTGCGGCGCAGGCCCTGCTCTTTGCCGAAGCGGGGGCACAGCATCTTCATGTCGTCGATCTCGACGGCAGCTTCGCGGGCAAGGCCGTCAATGGCGGGGCGGTCGAAAGCATCGTCCGCGCCTTTCCGGGCCATGTGCAGCTGGGCGGCGGCATCCGCAACCGCGAGGCGGTGGAACGCTGGTTCGATCTGGGCGTATCGCGCCTTGTCATCGGCACGGCCGCGCTCAAGGACCCGGACTTTGTGAAGAGCGCGGCGCGCGACTTTCCCGGCGGCATCGTCGTCGCGGTCGATGCGCGCGACGGCATGATCGCGACCGAGGGCTGGGCCGAAAAGAGCGACATGCCGGTTATCGACCTCGCCCGCCGGTTCGAGGATGCAGGCGTCGCCAGCCTGCTGTTCACCGATGTCGGGCGCGACGGCTTGCTCAAAGGCTGCAATGTCGCGGCGACGGTCGATCTGGCTCGTGGCTGCTCCATCCCGGTGATCGCCAGCGGCGGCGTCGCCGGTATCGGGGATATTCGCGTGCTGGCGCTCCATGCGCAGGACGGGATCGAAGGCGTCATTACCGGCCGCGCCCTCTATGACGGGCGTCTGGACCTGAAGGCCGCGCTCGCCGTGGCGGCGGCGGAATAAGGGGAAATCGCGTGACCGTCCGTACCCGCGTCATTCCCTGTCTCGATGTCGCCAATGGCCGCGTGGTCAAGGGTGTGAACTTCGTCGACCTCGCCGATGCGGGCGATCCGGTCGAGCAGGCCCGGCTTTATGATGCCGCCGGGGCGGATGAACTCTGCTTTCTCGATATCACCGCCAGCCATGAGGATCGCGGCACGATCATCGACGTGGTGCGCCGCACGGCGGAAGTATGCTTCATGCCGGTGACGGTCGGCGGCGGCGTGCGGTCGCCCGAGGATGCGCGCGCCCTGCTGCTCGCCGGGGCCGACAAGGTCGCGGTCAACAGCGCGGCCGTCGCCCGGCCCGAAGTGGTGGCCGACATTGCCGACCGCTTCGGCGCGCAATGCATCGTCGGCAGCGTGGACGCCCGCCGGGTCGAACCCCATGCCGACGGCAGCCCGCGCTGGGAGATATTCACCCATGGCGGCCGCCGTTCGACCGGCATCGACGCGCTGGAACATGCCATTCGCCTCGCGACATTGGGCGCGGGCGAATTGCTGGTCACTTCGATGGATGGCGACGGCACCAAGCGGGGCTATGATCTGGAGCTGACACGCACCATCGCCGATGCGGTATCCGTGCCGGTGATCGCCAGCGGCGGCGTCGGCACGCTGGAGCATCTGGTCGAGGGCGTGACCATCGGCCATGCGAGCGCGGTGCTTGCCGCCTCAATCTTCCATTTCGGTCAGCATACGATCGGCGAGGCGCATGCGGCGCTGGCCGCAGCGGGCATTCCGGTCCGCACGCCGGTGCTCTGACCGGTCATCATTTCCGTTCGCTCCCGCAAAACACCCAACCCGCTTGACCGCGCCCGCCCGAGCGCGCAAACAGCGCCCATGCGTGATAGCCTGGACCGCCTCGAACATACGATCCATCAACGCCGCTCGGCCGATCCGTCCGCTTCCTATGTCGCGAAGCTGACCGCAAAAGGCCGCGCCAAGATCGCCCAGAAGCTGGGCGAGGAAGCGGTCGAGACGGTGATCGCGGCGATGGCGGACGACCGCGCAGAAGTGGTGAAGGAAGGGGCTGACCTGCTGTTTCACCTCACCGTGCTGCTCGCCGATATGGGGCTCACTCTCGATGACATCTGCGCGGAGCTGGACCGGCGGGAAGGCGTTTCCGGCCTCGCCGAAAAAGCCGCCCGCCCCAAGGAATAAGGACAAGGCCCATGCCCATCGACCCCACATTGCCTTATGACGACGACAATGTGTTCGCGAAGATCCTGCGCGGCGAAATCCCGAGCAAGAAGGTCTATGAGGATGACTGGGCCTATGCCTTTCACGACATCAACCCGCAGGCGCCCACCCATATCCTCATCATTCCCAAGGGCCGTTATGTAAGCTGGGACGATTTCTCGGCCCGGGCAAGCGATGCCGAAATCGGCGGCTTCGTCCGCGCGGTCGGCCATGTCGCCCGGGAGGCCGGCCATGTCGAGCCCGGCTACCGACTGCTCGCCAATGTCGGCAACCATGGCGGACAGGAAGTTCCGCACCTGCATATCCATATTTTTGCCGGGCGACCGCTGGGCCCGATGCTCGCACGATGATCCACGCGCCTGTCACCGGCAAAATGCGCAATAATTTTACCTGAAATGCTCAGTTTGGGTAAATTCATGCTAATTTTCCAACGCATTGCGAGGCCCCTTGCGTCTCCGGGATTAGCCGATAGTCTCCCTTTCCAAAGATAGCGCGCAGTTTTTTTGTTGCAGCGCCACATATCGACAAAGGGGCCAACTGAATGATCTTCGGTCGTATCAAACCACTGGACGCCATATTGGCGACAGCGGAGAAAAAATCCCTCCACCGTTCTCTGGGTGCGTTCCAGCTCACCATGCTCGGCATCGGTGCCGTGATCGGCACCGGCATCTTCGTTCTGACGGCTGAAGCCGCGCAAAAAGCCGGACCGGGCATGATGATCAGCTTCATCATCGCTGGTTTCGTCTGCGCAGTAGCCGCACTTTGTTACGCGGAAATGGCATCGATGGTGCCGGTTTCCGGTTCCGCCTATACCTATAGCTATGCAGTGATGGGCGAAATCATCGCCTGGATGGTCGGCTGGGCGCTGATCCTCGAATATGCGGTTGCCGCCGGCGCGGTGTCGGTCGGCTGGTCTGGCTATATGATCGGCTATCTCGAACATGCCCTCGGCACCGATATATCGGATGCGCTGACGCTCGGGCCGTTTGACGGCGGTATCATCAACCTGCCCGCCATGGTAATCGCCGCGCTGGTGACCCTGCTGCTGGTACGCGGCACCAAGGAAAGCGCGACCGTGAACGCGGTGCTGGTTGCCATCAAGATCGTCGCGCTGATCGCTTTCATCGCCCTGTCCGTCCCCGTCATGAGAATGGAACAGTTCGAGCCCTTTGCCCCGCTCGGTTTTGGCGGCATTTCGGCAGCGGCGGCTTCCATTTTCTTCGCCTATGTCGGTTTCGATGCGGTTTCGACCGCCGCCGAGGAGACCAAGAATCCGCAGCGCAACATGCCGATCGGCCTGATTGGCAGCCTCGGCATCTGCACGGTCTTCTACCTGCTGGTGTCGGCGGGGGTGATCGGCACGGTCGGCGCGCAGCCGGTCATGGGCCCCGGCGGTGAAATACTCGAACCGGGCAGCCGCGAACTCGCCGCCCAGTGCAACGCGATCGCCGATCAGGCGGTGGTCTGCTCCAAGGAAGCGCTGGCCTGGTCACTGCGTCAGATCGGATGGCCGCAGATCGGCAATCTGGTCGGCCTTGCCGCGATCCTCGCCTTGCCGTCGGTTATCCTGATGATGATGTTCGGACAGACGCGTATCTTCTTCGTCATGAGCCGTGACGGCCTGCTGCCGCAGATCTTTTCGAAAGTTCACCCCCGCTTCAACACACCGCATGTGATCACGATGCTCACCGGCATCTTCGTGGCCCTGTTCGCGGGCTTTTTCCCGGTGGGCCAGCTCGCCAACATCTCCAACTCGGGCACGTTGTTCGCGTTCATGGCGGTGTCGATCGCAGTACTGGTGCTGCGCCGCACCGACCCTTCCCGCACGCGCCCGTTCCGTACGCCCGCGATCACGCTGTTCGCGCCGCTGTCGATCCTGGGGTGCTTGTATCTCTTCCTGAGCCTGGATGAGAAGAGCAAGATGCTGTTCCTGGGCTGGGCGGTGATCGGGCTGATCGTCTATTTCACCTATAGCCGCCATCGCAGCTTCGTCGGACGCGGCATCATCGACGTGCATGAGGACGATCCCGAAACACCGCCGCAGCCCGTGCCTCCCTTACCAGGGGTGCACACGCCGGGCGGCAAGGACGCCTGAAACCCGTTTCACCTGGGATGAAATCAAAGCGGCCTCCGGACGGGATCACACCTGTCCGGAGGCCGTATCATATCCTCGACAGCGCTCTGCCGCTGCGCAATGCCGACCGACAAACTTCACCCCGCGTCAGACATAATTACCTTTGCGCAGGTTCGCATGGCCGGGGCGGGCAAACAGACGCCAGCGCTCGGCCCAGGCGATGAGAAAGAAGGCCAGGGTTCCGAAAACCAGAAAACCGACCGACAAGGGAAGCACCGTGCCATCGAACGACGCCCCCACTATCCCGCCCAACACAGTGGATAACAGGGTGGTCAGGGCCGCCTGAATCGACGAAGCCAGCCCTACGCCCCGCGTGAACGGTTCCAGCGAGATCGCGCTGAAATTGGCGCCCGAGAAGGAAAAGCAGGTCGTCGTAATGCTCTGGATGATGATGAACGTCACCAGATGCTCATGCCCGGAAACTATGAGCACGCAATGGACCAGCGATAGCAGGATCAGGACGATGACGGCACCCTGGCTGAGGCGCCGCGCGCCGACCCGCTCGACCAGACGGCTGTTGAGCAGGCCCCCCAGCCCCATCCACATGGTGATGAGCGCAAAGCCGATCGGGAAAAAATCCCCGGCGTGGAACACGTCGAAGAAGATCTGCTGAATCGACACGAGAAAGCCGATCAGCCCTCCCATCATGATGCCGCTCGCCAGCATATGGCCGATGGAATTGCGGTTGGTGACCACCATCAGAAATGTGCGCCACAGGTCCGACACGCCGATGGCGACGCGATTTTCAGGCGGCAATGTTTCGGGAAGCCGTAAATATTGCCAGATCCCCAGCCCCACGATCATCATCACCAACAGGCCGAAAATGGCGCGCCAGGGGGCCACCAGCAACACCAGAGACCCGACACTGGGCGCCAGCACCGGCACAATGATAAACGTCACCATCACCAGCGACATGATCCGGGCCATTGCATCGCCCTGAAAACAATCGCGTACGATGCTGACCGCAACGACACGGCAGGACGCGATACTGAGCCCCGCAATCAGGCGCGCGAGTAGCAATATGTCAAAGCTCGGCGCGATGACGCAGATGAAGGTGGACAGCAGTTGAAGCCCCGCCGCCACCATCAGAACAGGCCGTCGCCCGAACCGGTCCGACATCGGCCCATAGATCAACGATCCGATGCCAAGCCCCATCATGAACAGGGTAATGATCATCTGCCGGTCGTTCGGATCGGCAACGTGCAACTCCTGGCCAATATGCGGCAGGGCCGGCAACATCGTATCGATCGACAATGCCGTTATCGACATCAGTGCCGCCATCATAATGACGAATTCCGTCGTTCCCATTTCCTTGAGCGGATGGCGCGGATGATTCTTGTTTGTGGAGGCCATGGCCGTGCTATGGCTGGATATGTTCGACAAGGCCAGCGCATTGTGGAAAAGCCGGGACGGGGGGTATTCCGGAAAAATCCCGGGTCAGCGCAAAAAATAGGGCTGGCCTTGCATGTCGCATAATGATAATCGTTCGCAAAGATTGACGGAAATTCTCGATTTGCACCTCCATCAGCTCCCCCTGGGCCAGCCGGCCTTTATCGATCATGTCGATTGGGATCGCCTTTCCCCCGGCGAAGCCCAGCGCCTGCGTGAATTTGGCATAGATGAGGGAGCCACGGTGGAAGCCTTGCACCGGGGCGGCCTGCTGGGCGGCGGTGCGCTCGCCTGCCGGGTCGGGCGCATGACCGTTGCGATGCGACACGATCATGCCGACGCAATCCATGTCCGCACTGGTCCCGGCTCCTCCCATGACAGAGGCCATCATCAAGGGATCGCAACCGCCTCATGACCGCCAATCCGCTTATCGCACTGGTCGGCAACCCAAATGCCGGCAAGAGCGCGCTGTTCAATGCGCTGACCGGCGCGCGTCAGAAGCTCGGCAATTATCCGGGCGTTACGGTAGAGCGTAAATCGGGTCGCCTGTCGCTGCCCGATGGCCGCCCGGTCGAACTGGTCGATCTGCCCGGCACCTACAGCCTCACCCCGACCAGCCCGGATGAGCAGGTGACCCGCGATGTGGTGATCGGCAGGCAGCAGGGCGAGCGCCTGCCCGATGCGCTGGTGCTCGTGGTCGATGCCTCTAATCTGGAAAATCACCTGCGCTTCGTGCTGGAGGTCCTCGATCTCGGCCTGCCCACCGTGGTTGCGCTCAACATGGTCGATCTGGCCGCCCGGGACGGGCTGGAACTCAGCCCCGAATCACTGTCCGCAGCGCTGGGCGTGCCGGTGGTTTCCACGGTCGCCGTGCGCAAACGCGGGCTCGATCATCTGCTATCGGTGCTGGAAACGATGGTGGGCGGGGGTGCCGTGCCGCTACGCGCGCCCGCACCGGCCATGAGCTTTGCCGAGCGCCGCGCAAAGGCGCAGGAACTCGCCCGCGCCGCGATCGTCAGCGAAACGCCGTCGCGACGGCTGACTCAGGCGGTGGACCGGGTTGCATTGCACCCGATCCTCGGCCCGCTTCTGCTGCTGGCGTTACTGTTCCTGATGTTTCAGGGCGTCTACGCCTGGTCGGAAACGCCGATCGCCATGATCGAAGGCTGGGCCGAAGCGCTGGGCAATATGGCAACGACCATGACGCCGCCCGGCTATTTCCGATCCTTCCTCGTCGACGGTGTCATTAACGGCGTCGGATCGGTGATCGTGTTCCTGCCGCAGATCCTGATCCTCTTCTTCTTCATCCTGATGCTGGAAGCGACCGGCTATATGACCCGCGCCGCCTTCCTGATGGATGGACTGATGGCGAAAGTCGGCCTTTCGGGGCGCGCTTTCATTCCGCTGCTCTCTTCCTTTGCCTGCGCGGTGCCCGGCATCATGGCGACCCGGTCGATCAGCGATCCCAAGGACCGGCTCACCACCATTTTGATCGCGCCGCTGATGACCTGTTCGGCGCGTCTTCCGGTCTATGCGGTCATCATCGGCGCCTTCATTCCGGCGCGCAGCGTGGGCTTCGGCATAGGGCTTCAGGGGCTTGTCCTGTTCGGACTCTATGTCGGCGGGATCGTCGGCGCAATGCTGGCCGCGCTGGTGCTGCGCCGGACCGTGGCCAAGGGCAGGAGCGCCGGCCTGCTGATGGAAATGCCGAAATATCAATGGCCGCGCTGGCAGGACATCGTGCTGGGCCTGTGGCAGCGTGCGGTCATCTTCCTGAAACGCGCGGGCACGATCATCTTCGTATCGACCATCATCCTGTGGGCGCTGCTCAGCTTCCCCAAGCCGCCGCAAGGGTCGGACCTGTCGCCAGTGGATTACAGCATCGCCGGACGCATTGCGGGCGGGCTCAATATCATCATGGAGCCGGTCGGCTTCAACCGCGACATCTCCCTCGCCCTCATTCCGGCGATGGCCGCGCGCGAGGTTGCCGTATCGGCACTCGCCACCACCTACAGCATCGACGCGGGCGATGACGAAGAGGCGCTGGAACGCTCGCTCGGTGACCGGCTGAAGGATAACTGGTCGCTGCCGACCGCGCTCGCCTTCCTCGCCTGGTTTGTCTTCGCGCCCCAGTGCATCTCCACCATCGCCGTCACCCGGCGTGAAACCAATGGCTGGAAATGGCCACTTTTCATGATCGGCTATCTTTTCGTGCTCGCCTATGTGGCGGCGGGCCTCACCTATTGGACGGCAAGCGCTCTGGGCCTCTGATCGCCCCCTGCCATGCCGTGCACTGCTTTGCGCCTACCTCCTTCAAAGGGGGTGGACGGTGCGGCATCGACCTTATAAGCCGTCCCTTCGTGACAGTTTCGAAGGTTTGAAAAATGGCAGGCAGCGTCAACAAGGTCATTCTGGTCGGCAATCTGGGTGCGGACCCGGAAGTCAAAAGTTTCCAGAACGGCGGCAAGGTCTGCAATCTGCGCATCGCCACGTCCGAAAGCTGGAAGGACCGCATGTCCGGCGAGCGCAAGGAGCGCACCGAATGGCACAGCGTCGCGATCTTTTCCGAAGGTCTCGCGGGCGTGGCCGAACGCTATCTGCGCAAGGGCAGCAAGGTCTATATCGAAGGACAGCTTCGCACCCGCAAGTGGCAGGACCAGAACGGCAATGACCGCTACACCACCGAGGTCGTGCTGCAGGGCCCCGGCGCGGTGATGACGATGCTCGATAGCCCCGGCGGAAGCGGCGGCGGCGGTCAGGGCGGTTCCGGAGGCGGCTGGGGCGGCGGCCGCTCCTCGGGCTCGGGTGGCGACGAATGGGGCCGTTCGGGCGGTTATGACGATGATTTCGGTGGCGGCCGTTCGTCGTCGGGCGGCGGCACGCGCGATCGCGGCCCCGCACCCAGCTTTGACAATGACCTCGACGACGAAGTGCCGTTCTGAAGCCGTCTGCTCCCTCCTCCATGCCAGACACCCACGCCAAGCTCGTCATTCGCGAAGCGAAGGCATCGGACGCCCGCGCCATCGCGGCCCTGTCGGCCAAGGTTTACGGCAAGGCCGATGCCTTTTCGGGCGCGCAGATACGCGGGCAGATCAACAATTTCCCCGAAGGCCAGTTCGTGGCCGAATATGAGGGGAAGATCGTCGGCCATTGCGCGACCCTGATCGTCAGCGCGGATCTCGCCTTTGCCCAGCATAGCTGGAATGAGATTACGGGCGACGGCTTCGCCACGCGGCATGATCCGGATGGCGACATACTTTACGGTATGGAAGTGTGCGTCGACCCCGATTATCGCCGCCTGCGCATCGGCCAGCGTTTCTATCGCCGCCGCCAGGAACTGTGCGAATATCTGGAGCTGAAAGGGATCGCCTTTGGCGGCCGTATGCCCGGATATACGCGGCGCAGGAAACAATATCCCGATCCACAGGCCTATCTCGACGCGGTGATCGAGAAGCAGGTGCGCGACCCGGTCATCAATTTCCAGCTGACCCAGGGATTTGAGCCGCGCGGCATATTGAAACGCTATGACAGCAGCGACCGGGAAAGCGGCGGCCTTGCCGTGCTGATGTTCTGGCCGAACCCGCTGGCGCCCGAAAAGGAACGCACGCGCAAGGCACGGGGCCAGAAACGCCTCCCCTCTTCGGTGCGGGTCGCGACGGTCCAGTTCCAGATGCGCCGCATCGCCTCGATCGACGAGTTTGAGGAGCAGGTCGAATATTGGGTCGATGTCGCCGCCGATTATCGCTCCGACTTCGTCGTCTTTCCCGAGCTGTTCACGCTGGAACTGCTGTCGATCGAAAACGCGAAACTCGGCCCGACCGAGGCGATCGAAAAGATCGCGGGCTATACCGAACGCTTCTGCCGTTTCATGGAGCAGCTCGCGGTCAGCTATAACATCAATATCATCGGCGGATCGCACCCAACCCGGGTCGAAAGCGGTGAAATCCGCAATATCTGCTATGTATTCCTGCGCGATGGCGGCGTGTATCAGCAGGAAAAACTGCACCCGACGCCCTCCGAACGGCAATGGTGGAACATCAAAGGCGGCTATGGCGCCAATGTGATCCCCACCGATTGCGGCCCGATCGGCGTGATGATCTGTTATGATTCCGAATTTCCGGAACTGGCGCGCCATCTCGTCAATCAGGGGGCGATGATGCTGTTCGTGCCCTTCTGCACCGACGAACGGCGCGGCTATCTGCGCGTGCGCTATTGCTGCCAGGCCCGCGCGGTCGAAAATCAATGCTATGTCGTGACCTCGGGCGTGGTCGGTAACCTGCCCAATGTGGAGAATATGGATATCCACTATGCCGAAAGCGCGATCCTGACGCCCTCCGACTTCCCGTTCGCGCGTGACGGCGTCGCCGCCGATACCGCACCCAATACGGAAACGATCGCGCTCGCCGACCTGTCGCTCGACGACCTGCTGACCAGTCGCCAGTCGGGCGCGGTCCAGAACCTCAAGGACCGGCGGTTCGACCTTTACCGGGTGATGTGGAAAAAAGGGTGAGACCTTCGTCCCACCCCGGTCCCGCATAATGATATAAAATCAGGGACTGCCGTCAGCAAACCAGCTTCCGTGCAAAATTCCGGATATGGGCGCCGATATCCTCGCGCTCCAGCGCCAGCGCCAAATTCGCTTCGATATATCCGGCCTTCGATCCGCAATCGAACCGGTTCCCGTCGAACGTCACGCCGTGAAATGGCTGGGTGCCGATCATCGCCGCCATCGCATCGGTCAGCTGGATCTCACCGCCGGCGCCCGCTTCCTGCGTTTCAAGAACCTTCATTACCTCCGGCTGAAGGATGTAGCGCCCCGCGACGATCAGGTTGGATGGCGCAGTGCCGGGAGCTGGCTTTTCAACCAGCCCTTTCACTTCGGTCAGCACGCCATCGCTCTTGCCCGGATCGAGCACGCCATAGGCGGCCGTTTCTTCCATCGGCACCTCCAGCGCACAGATGAGATTGCCGCCGGTCCGTTCATAGGCGTCCACCATCTGGCGCAGGCATCCCCGACCGGGTGCGCCGTGCATGAATTCATCGGGCAGGATGATCGCAAAAGGTTCATTACCGACGATCTCACGCGCGCACCAGATCGCATGCCCCAGGCCCAGCGGCTCCTGCTGACGCAGGAACACCGCATTGCCGGGCGCGAGCCGGGTGCCCTCAAGCGCCGAGAGATCCTTGCCGCGCCGTTTCTGCATCACCTCCAGTTCGAAGGCGATATCGAAATGATCCTCGATCGCGTTCTTGCCGCGACCGGTGATGAAGATCATCTGCTCGATCCCGGCTTCCAGCGCTTCATCGACCGCATATTGAATCAAAGGCCGATCGACGACCGGCAGCAATTCCTTCGCCACCGCCTTGGTCGCGGGCAGAAAACGCGTGCCCATACCCGCCACCGGGAATACGGCCTTGCGGATCGTTCTGGCTGTCATGAAATACCCCTTTATTACTCGCGAACAATCATCAGGCGAAAACCGGCTTCTCATCCCAAAATGAAAAGCCGGTTAACCACATCGCGAAAAAAAGTCAGAAATCGACGGCGATGCCCTTACGCTCCCAATCGCCATAGCGGGTCGGGCTCAGTTCTTCCGTGACCTTCGGCACAGAATCGATGGGATCGGGCTTCGGAACAGGCGGGCTCTTGCTCAAATAGGCTGGCGCACGAACATGGTCGGGGCGTTTCCCCATGAGGCAAAAGTCTCCCACTTCAGAGTGATTTCGAGAGAAACGGACCATTTCACGGCTCGAAGATCACGATAGACAAAAATCCAGACCATGATCTGGTCCCGAAAAACTGAACAAGATCCAAGGTCAATGACGTAACTCCGCCATTATAGCCCCCATGAGTCAAGCACAAGTTCGCCTCGGCCCCGTACCACTACAACAGAGGCTATCCGTGCCGGAAAGGCGTTGGAACGCCCTTCCCCGGAGGAAACGGGACCCCGCGCCTGTCTTCGTTTCCGCCCACGGCTCGCCATCCTGCCCCAACCAGTTTGCTTTCCGGAGAAATCGGCCTAAACAGCCGGTCACTCATGCCGAAACCTCCTTTCCCTCCCTCATCGCGGCGTCGTTCCCGCACCGGTCGCCGATCCGGCGGCGAAGATATTGCCGGCCTTGGCGCGCGACGCGCGGCGCTACGCCTGCTCGATGCGGTGACCCGGAGGGGCGAGCCTTTGGAAACCGCGCTTCATGCCGCGACTCAGGGGCTGTCCGACCGAGCCGACAAGGCCCTCACCCATGCTATTGCCGCCGATGTACTGCGCTGGATGGTCGACCTCGACGCGCTGATCGACAGCGCCACCGCCCAGCCGCTGCCGGAGGACTCGAAGGCGCGCATGGTGCTGCGCATCGCACTGGTGCAATTGTTGCGACTCGATACCCCGCCCCACGCGGCTATCGCAACCGCACTTCCGCTCGTCGATGGCGGCCCGCGGCGGCTGGTCCATGGCGTGCTCGGCACGCTGATCCGTGGCGAAGCGCAACTGCCCGAGGTGCCGACCCTGCCGGATGCGGTCGCGACCCGCTGGCACGCGCAATGGGGCGAGGAAATGGCTCTGGCGGCGGCAAATAGTCTCGCTCGCCGCGCGCCCATTGACGTGACCCTCGCCGATCCGTCCGAAACCACCCATTATGACGATGTGCTGGCTGGCGAAACGCTGATGCCCGGTCATGTCCGCATCGACCATGCTGTGTCCGTTCCCGGTCTGCCCGGCTTTGCCGAAGGCTGCTGGTGGGTGCAGGATCTCGCCGCCAGCCTGCCCGCACGGCTGGCCGGACGGGGAGAAGGCCGCACCGCTCTCGACCTGTGCGCGGCCCCCGGCGGCAAGACGATGCAACTCGCGGCGCAAGGCTGGGCAGTGACCGCGCTCGACAAGAGCGCGAAACGGCTGGAGCGCATGGCCGATAATCTCGCCCGCAGCGGTCTTTCGGCTTCGGTGCTTCAGGCCGATGCACTCGGCTGGGCGCCGGAGACACCGGCGGATCTGGTGCTGCTCGACGCGCCCTGCAGCGCGACCGGCATCTTCCGGCGGCATCCCGATGTGCTGTATCGCGCTGGCGACCGGCAGATCGCGGAAATGGCCGAACAGCAAGCCCTGTTGCTTGATTGCGCGGCGCACTGGGTAAAGCCCGGCGGGCTGCTGATCTACGCCACCTGCTCGCTGGAACGGACGGAGGGAGAAGATCAGATCGCCCGTTTCCTGACCGACCATCCCGAATTCCCGATCGCGGCGCCGACCGCGCAGGAACTTCCGCCCGGCATCTCCGCGAACGAGCAGGGCTGCATCCGCACCCTGCCCGGCATGCTGGCGGAACAGGGAGGGATAGACGGCTTCTTCATCGCTCGCATGCGCCGCGCCGAAAGCTGACGAATCCGCCGGTCAGCGGGCTTTGCCAAGCTGGCTCCTGCTCTCGATACAGCCATACCAGCCCAGCCCCTTATAGGTTTCATAACCGGGGGTCAGCGCATAGCAGACGAGGTCCTGACCGGCTTGATAAAAGCCTTGCGCCCCGTCAGGCCGGATCGGGTAGCTTTCCATCAGGGAGCAGGGCTTGTCGGATGCGGCAATGATCTGATGCTTGCCGTTGAGCAGCATCACCCGCGTATCCATCCTCTCCGCCTCGCTCAGCGCCACTCCCTGCACGATGTCGCGCGCCTGCGGTTCCCAGTCGAAGAAAATGCCGAGCACCCCGACCGGTTCTCCATCGACCGCCCCGTCCCGCCGGATCGCGGTCGAATAAGTTGCGGTCTGCGCATTGCCCAGCACCGGATTGCGGCCGATATCGCACACCGCAAAATCATCGCCGTCGCGTGTCGCCAGCCCCTTTCGGAACCATGGCTCCATCGCCACATTCTGACCGACCGCATCGGGAAAGCGCTGCCTCCGGCCACTGGCGATCACCCGCCCGCGCCGATCCGCAATCCAGAGATCGAGATAGACGGTATAGGACCGCAAGATGGTCGCCAACCGTCCGCTCGCATAAGCGCAGACATCGGGCGTCGATTGCTGCGCCGCCTCGACCACCGCGCTGTCGGTCGCCCACCAGCGCACGTCGCAGGATCGCTCATAAAGATTGCGATCGATGATCTCGACCACGTTGCGCGCGAGATCGGCATAACGCTGCCCCTTGAAATCGAGCATCATCTGGCGCCCAGCTGTTTCCATCCGCGCGGTATTATGCGCGATTTCCGCCTGAAGCTGGGCGGACAGCGCGTTCACCTCGTCCGCGACTGCCCCCATTTCCCGCGCCACCACGCCAAAGCCGAGACCGGCTTCCCCCGCCCGCGTCGATTCGAGCCGCGCGTTCATCGACAATATCTGAGTCCGCAGCATGATGCGGTCGATTACCGCTATTTTTTCCCCGGTAATGCGCGAAACCTCAAAGGCCAGTTTCAATATATCGTCTTGCATGACCAGATTCATCTCCCCCAATGAATCCTCTCCCCACCCCTTTTATTTCGGACCAAAATTTCACAAATTGGCTAACAACTTGCTAAGTATCTAAAAGATTGAAAGAAAAACCCTTATGCATGGCAAGATCAACCTTTCGGTCTGTTTTTCGGTCCTCTTTCCGACATCGCAAATTCCGCCCGACCGGGCGCCTGCGCTGTTGCACCCGAACGCGTGCACCGTTAAGGCTTCAAGGCCATGAACCGGCCCATTCTGATCTCTCCGTCAATCCTCTCCGCCGACTTCGCTCGTCTGGGCGAGGAGGTCCGTGCCATCGATGCCGCAGGCTGTGACTGGATCCATGTCGACGTGATGGACGGGCATTTCGTGCCCAACATCACCATCGGACCGATGGTGGTAAAGGCACTGCGCCCGCACACGCAGAAGGTGATGGATGTGCACCTGATGATCACCCCGGTCGATCCGATGCTCGATGCCTTTGCCGAAGCGGGCAGCGACATCATCACCGTACATCAGGAGGCCGGCCCCCATCTTCATCGCACGATCCAGCGGATCAAGGCTCTGGGCAAGAAAGCGGGCGTCTCGCTCAACCCTTCGACCCCGGCCAAGATGCTCGATTATGTGCTGGAGGAAATCGACCTCGTACTGGTGATGAGCGTCAACCCCGGTTTCGGCGGACAAAGCTTCATCGAAAGCCAGCTTCGCAAAATCGAGGCCATCCGCAAATCCATCGACAAGCTGGGTAAGCCGATCCATCTGGAAGTGGACGGCGGCGTCGATGCGGCGACCGCGCCGCGCGTCATCGCCGCAGGGGCCGATGTGCTGGTCGCGGGCACAGCAACTTTCCGGGGCGGTCCGGCAACCTATGCCGATAATATCCGGGGGCTGCGCGGCGCATGAACAAACCCTCCCCTCAGCCGGTCGACATGTCCGACGAGCAGGGTGCGGACAGCATAGAGGATGGCAAGCGGCTGATCCGCCTGTCGCCCGACAAGGGATCCTCGCTGGCCGAGCGTATCGCCAATCATTTCTATCGCCTGACCTGGCGGACCCCGCTCCATTCGATGCGGCTGAAGGGCAAATATCCGCTCAAGCTGCTCGCCATACCAAGGGATGCGATAGCGGGCGATCCGCGCGCCGGAAAGGCGATCCGCGCCGGATATTTCCTGCTACGCGGGCAAAAGCTGCCGGTCGCGGGCGTCGATTTCATCACGCCGCTCCCCTCGCCCGCCTTTGAGGATTATCTGCATGGCTTCCGCTGGCTGCGCGATCTGGATCAGGTCGCCAACCGCGAAACCGCAGCTCCCGCCGCCGAAAGCATCATGCGCGCCTGGCTGTCCGCTCACGCGGAAAAGCCGACCGAGCCCGCATGGAGCGCAGAGCATGCCGGGTGGCGGATCCTCTTCTGGGCGACCCATGCGCCGCTGATCCTATCGAGCGGAGACCTTGTCTACCGCTCGCTAGTCCTCAACTGTTTCGCCCGCACCGCTCGCCATCTCGACCGCAGCGCCGACAAGGCGCCGGTAGGGTTGCCCCGGCTGGTCGCCTGGAGCGGGGTGGTCGCGGCGGGTCTGCTGCTTCCCGGCGGCGATCCGCGCCGGTCCTTCGGTGAAACCGGCCTGAAGCGTGCTATCGAACATGCATTTTACAGCGACGGCGGATCGATCAGCCGGTCTCCCCTTGCCCAGTTGCGCGGCATAGAGGCATTGGCGATGGTCGCCGCCGCCTATGATGCGGTGCGCGAGGAGGTCCCCGCCTTCCTCGCCGAAACATTGGGCCGTACCGTTGCCGCGCTGCTAGGCCTCACCCATGGCGATGGCGGGCTGGGAAGCTGGCAAGGGGCACCGGCCATCGCGCCTTCCCTTGTCGAATCCGTGGTTGCGGCAAGCGGCGTGCGCACCCGCCCGCTGCGGCAGGCGCGCGACTGGGGCTATCAGCGGATCGGCGCGGGATCGACGGTCATTCTGGTCGACGCCGCACCGCCGCCGGTTTCGCCGCTGGCCGATGCCGGATGCGCCTCGACCGGCGCGATCGAGATCAGCGACGGCCCGGACCGGCTGATCGTCAATTGCGGCGGCGCGAGCTGTGCCGGGGCGATGATCCCGGCGGACCTTGCCCGCGGCCTGCGCACCACCGCCGCACACAGCACATTGGTGCTCGACGACAGCAATTCGACTGCGATCCTGCCGGACGGCACGCTGGGGCGCGGCGTTACCGAGGTCGAACTGCACCGGCAGGAACTGGAAAATGGCAGCCGGATCGAGCTGAGCCATGACGGCTATGCCCGTCGTTTCGGCTATATCCACCGCCGCCTGCTGGTCATCAGCAGCGACGGCAAGGATATTCGCGGCGAGGACATGCTGTTGCCCGCACAAAGGCGGAAAAGACCGGCGACGGCCCCCTATGCGTTGCGCTTCCACCTCGCCCCGCATGTCGATGCCTCGCTCACCGCCGATGGTCAGGGCGCGCTGTTGCGCATCGACATGGGCGCGTTATGGCAATTCCGCTGCGGCGCGGGCGAACTCGCCATCGAAGACAGCCTGTGGGTCGATGGCGATGGGCGCCCCCATGCCGCAAAGCAACTGGTCGTCAGCGCAACCGCCGAACCAGGCGGCAGCAGCCTCGGCTGGTTGCTGAAACGCGTCGGATAACACAGGGCTTGCAATAAGGGCGGAAAACCGCTTTTCCGCTCGGGATCAGGCGGAATCGAAGGAAAAGCAGAAAATGAACGATGTGAAAATCGGCCGGGCGCTGTTGTCGGTGTCCGACAAGACAGGGCTTGTCGAACTGGGCAAGGCGCTGGCCCGTCAGGGAGTCGCGCTGGTATCGACCGGCGGCACGGCGAAGGCGCTGCGCGAGGCGGGGCTGGAAGTGTCCGACATTTCCGACCTCACCGGTTTCCCGGAAATGATGGACGGCCGCGTCAAGACACTGCACCCGAAGGTCCATGGCGGCCTGCTCGCGGTGCGCGGCAATGCCGAACATGTCGCGTCGATGACCGAACATGCGATCGAGCCGATCGACCTCGTCGTCGTCAATCTCTACCCGTTCGCGCAGACTGTGGCGCGCGGCGCGAGCCGTGAGGAAATTATCGAGAATATCGATATTGGCGGTCCCTCCATGGTGCGCAGCGCGGCGAAGAACCATGAAAGCGTCACCATCGTCACCGACCCGGCCGATTATGCGCGCCTGATCGAGGAAATGGACGCGAAAGGCGGCGCGACCAGCTATGACTTCCGCCGGATGTGCGCGGCCAAGGCCTATGCCGCCACCGCCGCCTATGACGGCATGATCGCCGCCTGGTTCGCGAAGAGCGATCAGGGCATCGATTTCCCCGAAAGCCGCTCCATCCCGACCAAACTCGTGTCGATGCTGCGCTATGGCGAAAATCCGCATCAGCGCGCGGCACTCTATGTGCCGATGGGGCCTGCGGCCGAGGGCATCGGTCAGGCCGAACAGGTGCAGGGCAAGGAACTCAGCTATAATAATTATAACGACGCCGACGCGGCGCTGGAACTGGTGGCCGAGTTCCGCGATGGACCGCCCACCGTCGTCATCGTCAAGCACGCCAACCCGTGCGGCGTTGCCACCGGCGACACGCTCGCCGAGGCATATAAAAATGCGCTCGAATGCGACAGCGTATCGGCCTTTGGCGGCATCATCGCGGTCAACCGCCCGCTCGACGGCCCGACCGCCGAAGCGATCAGCGGCATCTTTACCGAGGTCGTGGTCGCCCCCGGCGCCGACGAAGCCGCGAAAGCCGTGTTCGCGAAAAAGAAAAATCTTCGCCTGCTCCTCACCAAGGGCCTGCCCGACCCCGCGCGCAAAGGCCTGACCACCAAGATCATCGCTGGCGGCGCGCTGGTGCAGGATCGCGACAGCGGCCGCGTCACCCCCGACATGCTGAGGGTCGTGACGAAGCGCGCGCCGACCGAACAGGAACTGAACGACTGCCTGTTCGCCTGGACCGTCGCCAAGCATGTGAAATCCAACGCGATCGTCTATGCGAAGGACGGCGTGACGGCGGGCATCGGCGCGGGCCAGATGAACCGCCGCGACAGCAGCCGCATCGCCGCCGCCAAGGCGAAGGAAGCCGCCGAAACCTATGGCTGGGCACAGCCCCGCACGGTTGGCGGCGCGGTCGCGTCCGATGCCTTCTTCCCCTTTGCCGACGGCCTGCTGGCCGCGGTCGAGGCGGGCGCGACGGCCGTGATCCAGCCGGGCGGTTCGATCCGGGACGAGGAAGTGATCGCTGCCGCCGACGAAGCGGGCCTTGCGATGGTCTTCACCGGCATGCGGCATTTCCGCCACTGATAATCGGATGACATGGAAAGGCCTGGCCGTGATGCCGGGCCTTTTTCTTTTCTCCCTGCGCCCCCTTCAACGCCCCTCTGTCCCGCCCTGTCATTGCCCTGTACAGACCTGTCAGAAAGCAAGGAGGCGACAGTGCACCATAAACGAGGGCGATCCCGCAACAGGCGGGCAGGCTGCAAATTCTGCAAGCCATGGAAAGTCAACGACGCTCGAACGGAAGCCTGTGAAGGCGAGAAATTCAGCGACCATGTGCCTCGTCATGCCGCCGCGGCGGAAATGGCAACAGCCTGAAAGCCCGCAAGCGCAGGCCTGTCCAACCCACGAAACCGGCAAAACCCTCTTGCCTTAGCCGGCGCTGCGACATGCGCGGTCACGGCACCCTTTCCGTCAGCCGAAACCCTATAAACCGGCCCCCACCTCAAGCGGAAAGGTGATCGCGCTTTTTCCACGCTTGGCCCGGAACGGATGGCGCACCCCTCCCTAAGTCGTTAAGAAGACGACCATGCGTCCTGCCATCGACCCTTTTTACGCCATCGCCATCAGCCGCCGCGCCCATGAACTGAAGCAGCAGGGCCGATCGATCATCCATATGGAGTTCGGCCAGCCCTCCACCGGCGCACCCGCCGCCGCCATCGCCCGCGCGCATCAGGTGCTCGACAGCGACGGCATGGGATATTGGGAAAGCGAGCCGCTGAAACAGCGCATCGCCCGTTACTATCGCGACCGGCATGGCGTGGAGATCGGGACCGAGCGGATATTCCTCACCAACGGGGCCTCCCCCGCGCTGGTACTTGCGCTGCAGAGCCTGTTCGATCCCGGCGCGCGCATCGCCATCGCCCGGCCCGGCTATGTCGCCTATCGCAACGTCACGCGCGCGCTGCACATGGAGCCGATCGAGATCGATTGCGGGCCGGATACCCATTTCCAGCTTTCGGCGACGGCTCTCACCGCGCTTGCCCCCGCTCCGGACGGGGTGATCCTCTCCAGCCCGGCCAATCCGACCGGATCGGTCATTCCGGCGGAAGAACTGACGGCCATCGCGAGGCTGTGCCGGGATCGCGGCGTCCGCATCATCTCCGACGAAATCTATCATGGGCTGAGCTATGTCGGGCCGTTGCCGACTGCCCTCTCGGTCGCGGACGATGCGATCATCCTCAACAGCTTTTCCAAATATTACAGCATGGCGGGCTGGCGGCTCGGCTGGATGATCGTGCCGGAAGCGCTGATCCCCACGACCCGCGCGCTCATCGGCAATCTGTTCCTGACGCCGCCCTCGCTCGCCCAGCACGCCGCGCTTGTCGCATTCGACTGCACCGAGGAACTGGAAGGCCATGTCGCCACCTATCGCCGCAACCGCGACCTGATGCTGAATGCGTTACCCATGCTTGGCCTGACCCGGATCGCGCCGCCCGACGGGGCGTTTTACATCTATGCCGATATCGGCCATCTGACCGACGACAGCCTCGCCTTTTGCGGGCGCTTGCTGGAGGATACCGGCGTTGCCACTGCGCCGGGTCTGGATTTCGATCCGGTTAACGGGCACCGCTTCATCCGGTTCAGCTTCGCCGTCTCAACGGCGGAGGTGGAGGATGCCTTGTCGCGCATCACCCCCTGGTTCGCCGAAAGGACGAAGGACGCATGCACCGCACCGGCCTGATCCAGCTCGCCGCCGCCCGCCCCTATTGAGAGCCGACCGCCGAAAGACTGATGCAACCACACCGGGAAATGCTCATGCACCGCCGAAATTAGGGTTAGGGCGGATCGACATTCAGAAGATGACGAGCCGAAAATGGTGATTTTGCGTGATCCGGAGGGGAGCGTACTCAAGGTACGTGAGCACCGGAAGCGCGCGAAAGCGCCATTTGCAGGCCGTCAGGGCTGGGGCCGAAGGCGACCGGAAGGCAATGTCGATCCGCCCTGGGACCCGTCACATAAGCAGTCTCACTCCAGAGGAGCCCAACGGCCAACACCCGACAAGCTCATGCCGCGACAGGCCGACAAGACTGCGCACCAGCACGAACTCCCGAACGTGCCATGTAAATCCCTCTACCATGCGGGTAAACGCCTCCCCCTTGCGATAGCAAAGCGTCTGATGCGGGTTGAAGCGCCAGCCTTCCCGCATCGCCACACCCTGCCGGGTCATGGCGGCGGCGATCGCCCGTTGCAGCGCGATGAGAGAAGGCTCCAACCGCTCCAGACACAGCGCAACGCTATGGCGGCTGGCGGACAGGCAGGTGAGGCGCATTTCGAACGATGCGGCCTTCACCTCTTCACCCGCCAGCACCAGACGTTCAACCACACCCGCCGGATAATCGGCAAAATCTTCGGTCAGGGCCAGCGTCACATGCTGATGAGCCAGTGGGAGACGACGCCCCTCCGGCACCTCCCTTGCGACAAAGGCATCGATTGCCGCCGCCGTCTCCGCATCGGGGCGGATGGCGAAGAAGAAGCGGTCGCACTGATGCCGGCACGGCATAGGGAGTGGATCGGCAAGGACGGGCGACAAGGAAGTGACCTCCGGCTCGCCTTTCATAAACATGTTTGGAACCGGGCGCGAGCAGCGCCCTGATCGAGCCTGTCGATCACCATGAGCGGCATAATCGCATTGATATTATTGCGAGTAATTCTTAACTGCGCTTCACACATTGTTCCGGAGGCCATCATGATCCCGACCGACATCCTCAAGACGCTGACCTATCTGGTGGTTCACCTGACCGTCGGTTTCTCGGTCGCCTATGCACTCACCGGATCGGTCGAGGTCGCAGGCGGCATCGCCCTGATCGAACCCTGCATCAACGCGGTGGCCTTCTTCTTCCACGAGCAGCTGTGGAAGCGGCACCTCGCCGCGCGGGATGGCGACGAACCGGAGCGCGGATCGCGCGCCTATACCCGATCCGATCTGCGCGGCGCGGCGCTGGCCTGAACCGCCGCCGCCCCTCACAGATCCCGGTCGAGCAGATCGTCGGTCACCTCCAGCAACAGCAATGGCTCATGCGCGGTGTCGGCGATCGCATCGACAAAAGCCCGACGCGTTTCCGGTTCGTCATAAAACATATGCGCATCGAACGCCTTTTGCCATGTCGCGCGATCCGGCCATTCGGCAATGCCGATGAAACGCACCATGCCGTCCACCGCGACCTCCCGGTGCAGGCGCGATCCATAGCTGCCATATTTCGCGCGAATAAGCTGCGTTCCCCGTCGCCACGCCGCGCGAAACTGATCCTCCTTGCCGGGATGGACCTTCCACCAATAGGCCGCGACGAACATGACCCCGCCTCCCTCTCCTTATGGGCATAGTCCTGCCCGGTACGCACCCGTTCAATGCGGGTTGCGCACAATGTCCTGCGCCGCGTCATTTGCGCCGCTTGACGGTTCGGCGGGCGAAGGCTCCGTCCGCCCATCTCCGGACCGGCCATGAAATGCACTGCGCGCAGCCTCTCCCTCCGTTCCGAAAAAGCCGCGCAGGCGAATATCGCGCTGCGGAAACGGTATTTCTATCTCATATTTGCGCAGTGCATCGTCGATCGCCCAGCAATAGGCCGCCATCATGCTGCCCGGCCGTTTCACCGCAGCAAGCGTCGGCCAGACCACCAGTTCGAAATCGAGCGAGGAATCCCCGAATTTCCTGAGCCACACCTGCGTCCGGCGCTGTTCGTCATCCGCCAGGGTAAAAGGCACGGAATGGGCAGCCTCCAGCGCCGCCTTCTTCACCAGATCCTTGTCCGATCCATAGGCGACGCTGAACGGCACATGGATACGCCGCGTCCCCCGATCCCGCGTCCAGTTGGTGAGGCGACCGTTGAGCAGACTCGCATTGGGCACCATCACATCGACATTGTCATTGGTGAGCAGATTGGTCGCGCGCGGCCCGATCGACGAGACGATACCCGACGTACCTTCTTCCAGCTCGACATAATCGCCGACTTCGATCGACCGATCGAACAGCAGCACGATGCCGCAGACGAAATTCTTGACGATATCCTGCAAACCAAGACCGATACCCACGCCCAAAGCGCCAGCGAACAGCGACAGGGTAGAAAGATTAACGCCCAGCGTCGAAATCGCCGCCGCCAGACCGGCGAAGATGATGAGGTAGCGGATGATCTGGCCGCCAATATAGACGGAGGCCATGCGCGCTTCGCCCAGTTGCGCCTGTGCCCGCCGGACCAGCAGACGCACCATCCACGCCGCCACGATCGCCAGCGTCAGGATGACAGCCGCAGCGATCAGCGTTTCCAGGGTGATTGCCGTGCCGCCGATCATGAACAATTCGGCATCCAGCAGGCCCTTGCCCGCATCTGTCACACTGGGTGTCATCCGGCTCTCCGGCTCTTTCGTTTATCGGAAGCGATCATCGGCGATCCTGTCGCGCTTGGCAAGGCAGGGAAACAGAACCGCAGATGGTGCCGAAGCCCCGAAGTGCGCCACCCGCAGGCTGGGTCAGGGTGCCGCGCCCCCCTCAAAAGGATGGACATCGGACCAGGCACATCCATTGCGGATTTCATCGCCGAGGCGCAGCGTGACATTGAACGGATAGATCCGATCAGACATGCCGTCGCCGCATCGCCCGGGGGAGACCGCCATCACCAGATCCTTGTCCTCCAGCCGGCCGCTGAAGGAGACGCCGTTGCGCCCGGCGAAGCGATCCACCCTGATGGTCAGGCCATCGGGATTATCCGGCGCGGTATAGGTAAGCGTGCCGCCCGCCGCCTGCCCGCCCCAAAAGGGTTCGGTGCCGGTAAAACGCAGCAGCTCATCCGCCGCTATATCCGCATAGGCATGAGTATCGGACCCATCCCCGGGCATAGCGGACCCATTGCCACCGGAATGACAGGCGGCGAGGATAAGGAAAAGGGTTACGGAAAGGGAGCGAACGCAAATCATGGCG
Organism: Sphingomonadales bacterium; assembly: GCA_006226685.1. Lineage (GTDB taxonomy): Bacteria > Pseudomonadota > Alphaproteobacteria > Sphingomonadales > Sphingomonadaceae > Sphingobium. The sequence goes on along the minus strand of SBGG01000028.1, from coordinate 20,711 downwards.
GCTTCACGCTAGAGCGATTTCGGGTGGAAGGAAACAGGGCGCAGCGCAGCCATGATGGTACAAGGAAGCTGTATACCTCGCCGAAAGCTCGCCCCCTTCCAAAAGGAGCGACAGGATCGTCACCGCGAAAAATGGCCGGTTATCCAATGAGGAAGAGCTTCGACGGGAAACGGGCTTCACCTCGACCGCGACGTACCATCTATATGGTGACCCGCTGGATCGCCCGGGGCAGCCACAAAGAAATCACCCCAATGTAACGAAAATTTCCGCCTCGATCATCCATTCCCCCTGCACCTCACGCCATTTGGCGGTGTAGACGCCCGATGAGGTGGCCGCACCGGCGGCACTGTCCATGCCCTGCCACTCCCCGGTTTCGAGCGCGATCGGCTCGACCGTAGAGATAATGACACTGTTCGGCAGACGGGTATAAACGGTGGGCGAGGGAGCGGAAAATTCCCGGCGCCATATCTTCACCTGCGCCATGCGCCCGGCGATCACCGCACTGTCCGTGCCGGTCAACATCACGCAATCGCGCGCAAGGATCGGGCCGATGGCGCCGGCATCCCGTTCTGCGATAGCGCGGTTGAAGGCGGCACGACGAGCACGAATGGCTATTTCAGCGGCAGCAGTCATGAAAGCATGTCAGGCAACGCCGCCTCTATTCCGGTTACACACACAAAGCTCGATCACGCATCAGGGCCCGATCACACGTCCGGGCATCGTCCGGGCCGCTCTTCTTCGCGCCCCTGCACGAACCAGCGGCTTTTGTCCGCCGCGACATCCGCATCATAATAGCAGACATCGGCAAGGCCGGTTTTGGGGTCGATCATCACCGTCCAGTTATGCGGCCCGCAATTATGCGCCTCGCACGCCCAGGACGCGACCTTTGCGCCAACCATACCGATCGGCGTAGAGGGGCCGTCCGCCTCCTTCACCCATTGACGCACCTTATCGTCAGTGATCGCCTGCTCGATCGCCACGAGCACCGCCGGATCGTCATTCCAGCTATGATCGCCCACCTTGTCGAACGGATATTTGCCGACATATTTGCTGAACAGGTCACCGGACGGCGCGGCTATGTTGGCTACAACCTCATTATCCGTGACGGCTTCATTACCGCCCTCACCGGCTCCGTTGGCAACAGCGTTGATCACATCATTCCCGCCATTGCATGCGGCAAGGGCAAGCATGGCCGTCAACAGCCCCGCCCGCAGCATAGGTCGTTTCATCATCCGTTCCACCTCGCCAACGTCCGTCCCGATTTCTGTGTGCACGGCCCGGCTTATCACCGGGCCACGCTTTTCCGATCATTCCGCCGCGGGAACGTAGAGATCGCCGCCGTCGCGATATTTTTCGGCCATTTCCTCCATGCCTTTCTCGGCATCCTCGGCGGCCAGGAAGCTGTCGGCTTCCTGATTCTGCTTCGCGGCAAATTCGCGCACTTCCTGACTGATCTTCATCGAACAGAATTTCGGCCCGCACATGGAGCAGAAATGCGCGGTCTTCGCGCCTTCCGCCGGAAGCGTCTGGTCATGATATTGCTCGGCAGTATCGGGGTCGAGCGACAGGTTGAACTGGTCGCGCCAGCGGAATTCGAACCGCGCCTTGGAAAGCGCATCGTCGCGCACCTTGGCCGCCGGATGCCCCTTGGCAAGGTCCGCCGCATGGGCGGCCAGCTTATATGTCACCACGCCGACCTTCACATCGTCGCGATCGGGCAGGCCCAGATGCTCCTTGGGCGTGACATAGCAAAGCATCGCCGTGCCGTACCAGCCGATCATCGCCGCACCGATACCGCTGGTGATATGGTCGTAACCCGGTGCGATGTCGGTGGTTAGCGGCCCAAGCGTGTAGAAGGGAGCCTCACCGCACGCCTCAAGCTGCTTGTCCATATTCTCCTTGATCTTGTGCATCGGCACATGGCCGGGGCCTTCGATCATCACCTGCACATCCTGTTCCCATGCCCGCCTGGTCAGCTCGCCCAGCGTGTAGAGTTCGGCAAACTGCGCTTCGTCGTTCGCATCGGCAATCGAACCGGGGCGCAGGCCATCACCCAGAGAATAGGCGATGTCATAGGCCTTCATGATCTCGGTGATCTCGTCGAAATGCTCGTAGAGGAAGCTTTCCCGATGATGGGCAAGGCACCATTTCGCCATGATGCTGCCACCCCGGCTGACGATGCCGGTCACGCGCTTCGCCGCGAGCGGCACATAGGGTAGGCGCACGCCCGCATGGATGGTGAAATAATCGACGCCCTGCTCGGCCTGCTCGATCAGCGTGTCGCGGAAGATTTCCCAGGTCAGCTCCTCGGCGATGCCGCCGACCTTTTCCAGCGCCTGATAGATGGGCACGGTACCGATCGGCACGGGCGAGTTGCGCACGATCCATTCGCGCGTGTCGTGAATGTTGCGGCCGGTGGAAAGGTCCATCACCGTGTCCGCGCCCCAGCGGATCGACCAGACCATCTTGTCCACTTCGGTCGCGACATCGGAGGCGACAGCGCTATTGCCGATATTGGCGTTGATCTTCACCAGGAAGTTGCGGCCGATCGCCATCGGTTCGGTTTCCGGGTGGTTGATGTTGCTGGGGATGATCGCCCGGCCGCGCGCGACCTCATCCCGCACAAATTCCGGCGTTACATAATCGGGGATCGCCGCGCCCCAGTCCTTGCCGTCGCGCACATATTCGGCGAGGCGTTCGCGCCCCAGATTCTCTCGCTCGGCCACATATTCCATTTCCGGCGTGATGATGCCGCGCCGCGCATAGTGCATCTGGCTGACATTCTGTCCGGCCTTCGCACGGAGCGGACGCTTCACCACATTGGGGAACGGCCGCACGCCGCCGGAACGATCGGGGCCGAGCTGACCATTATCTTCCGGCTTCACCATGCGGGCGTCATATTCCTCGACATCGCCGCGCGCCAAAACCCAATCCCGGCGCAGTGCGGGCAGGCCCGCCATGATGTCGATATGCGCTTCGGGATCGGTATAGGGACCGGACGTATCATAAACGCGGATCGAGGGTTCACCGCCCGCGAGATCGATCTCCCGCATCGCAACGCGAATGCCGCTCCCCGATTTGGTCGCGACATGCACCTTGCGGCTGCCGCGAATAGGCCCGGTCGTCACGCCAATCTCTGTCTTTGCGGGAATATCTGCCATGTATCTCGTCTTTCTCTCGGTGAATCGAAATAGATCAGAAGAACCGGGCGAACCCGGCAAGGAAACAGGCCGCGCCCAGCACGGCAACGAAGGAAGCCCAACCTCTGGTCTGCGTGCCCAGTTTGCGCATCCAGAAACGAATATAGAGGTCGGAAAGCGCCATGACGACCAGCGCCTCGGCCACCATCAGGCCGCCAAGCAACATCGTCGCCACCGCCAGCCAGTCATCGCCCCCTGCGGCACGACCGCCAATATAGAGGAAGGCGCCCAGCGCCAGTTCGAGTAATCCCGCCACCATCTGCAATGCGGGCGATGCGTCGATCTCCTCGATCGTCCGGTGCCACAGACCGGGCCGACGCAGCTCCCCGATCGCGGCCGCAATCAGGAACAGGCCCAGAAACAGGCTTGTCCATGCAGGAATATAGGCCATGGCTCGCTCCTCAAGCGAGAGAGCGGGCGTCCCAATCATCGCCGACCACCAGGCCAGTTCAGGTCCGCCCTCCCTCCGCCAGTGCTAACTGGTTCAGGTTCTGCGGGTCGTGCGGCGTTACCCGCACCTCTCAGCCACATGGCTCCCCGGGGTCTGACATAGAATAGCGCCAGTCGGGCGCCCTTGGAAGGGCTAATCTGCTTCCTTCACCCTGATGACCACGCCCCGCTGCACCCGCCATGTCACCAACCCGGCGAAAATGATCATGGCGGCGCCGATCCCGGTCATCGCATCCGGATGATCGTCGAACAACAACATGCCGAGCAGGATCGCGACCAGCAACTGGGTGTAGGCGAAAGGCGCGATCCGGCCAGCCGACACGCGTTGCGTCGCGAAGAACAGCAGGAAGTGCCCGATCGCCGCCAACCCCGCGATCAGCAGGCCCCGGGTCAGAATGGAGGGCGTCGGGAAGGACAGATGCAGCGCGGCAAGGCCGCTCCAATGGCCCAATGTTGCAATGACGGTCGCGAAGCCGAGACCGCAAACGGAAATAAGGAACTGGGAATGCAGCGCACTGCATTTTTCGCTCCTCGCGCTCACCCGGTTCATGATGACAAGAGACGCCATGCTGAACGCACTGGCCAGTGGCAGCAATCCGGCAAGGCCGATCCGCGCCCCATCGGGATGAATCACCAACAGGACGCCGGCAAAGGCCATGATCGTCGCGAACCAGACCGGAACAGGCACTTTCTCGCCCAATATCAGGCCTGACAGGATGACGATGATGACCGGGTTCAGATAGAAAATGACGGTCGCTTCGCCCAGCGGCAGAAAAGTAAGCGAGACCCAGAAGGTTCCGGTCGTGGCCGCAAGGGCGGCCCCTCGTCCGATCTGCATCCACGGATCGGGAAAGCTCCAGAACCGGTCCGGATCCCGCCAGAAGGACAGCAGGCCCAACCCCAATGAACTGGCGCAATAGCGGATGATCGCGATTCCGGTGCCGGGATATTGGCCACCCAGCGTCTTGACGACCGCATCTCCGACCGGGAACAGCATATATGCGCCGATGGCCAGCATTATGCCGATCATCGCGCGACGACGGTCTTCCGCACTCATCGGGATTGCAAGGGGCGCCCCCGGCGACGGCGGCCTTCATCTCGGATAATCATGCGCGCGTCATAGGCGCGTCGGCGGCGCATACAAGATATAATATGCCACCCTTATCCGGTTCGCCGCCGTCAGAAAGTATAGGCGAGGCCGAGCCCGCCCATCCACTGATCCCGGCTGCCCGCATCGGCGACGATCGGGGAGTCGGCATAGCGCCCCAACAGGCGGCTATATCCGCCCATGGCGAACAGCGCCCACCCATGACGCAGATCGCCGGAAAGCGATTTCCCCGTCGCGAGCCCGATATTCATCCGCGAAAAACCCGCCTTCTTCCCTGCCGCATCATAGACGGCAAGGCCGCTGACCCCGCTCCCCGCAGCATCAATGTCATAATAATAGCGCCCATAGCCCTTACCCACATAGGTGGCCGAAAGCGACATCCCGACATAGGTCGTATAGGATAGCGGCGTGCCATATTCGATGGCGGGCGTAATGACATAGCTGTCATGCGCATCGGCGACATCCCGCACCCAGGAGACGCGGAAAGAAAGGTTGTCATAATCGCTGGTGATGACGCCGGTCTTGGCGATACCGGCCCAGCCGCCTACTTCCCACGCGGTATCGAGCTTACCCAGCGCCTTCACCCGATCATCGCCGATGCTGCCCGTACGATTGAAGCGCGCGCCCACCACAGGTCCGACGCCGATATCGACGCCATCGGGCGACCGGTTAGGGATCAGGTCGACGAACAGCGTGGTGCCGCGGGTGAAAACCGGGAAACCGCTTATTCGCCCGCGCAGAAAGGCCCCGGGAATGAAGCGCGAATTATCCGACCCTTCATAGCTGGGGACGACGCCCGCGCCGATACCGATAGTCAGCGTGTCCTGATTCTCCGTTTGCGCAAACAGCGGCGAAGCCGCGATGGAAAAGACGAAAGCCGACAAACCGGCCATATGGCGGCGCAAATTGGTCATAAACATCCTTCCTGCCCTGTTCGGGCAGCTTGTCACGCGCCTAACCCCTGCACGCCTTCTAAACCCAAAAAGTCCGTTCTGGAAAGGGCCGGGAAGCCTCAAGCCTCACTCCGGCCAGCGCTCCACCGTTACATGAACGACATTGCCCAACGCGCCCACGGCTGTGCGAATCGCTTGGGTATCGCCTTGCTGCCCCGCTATGGTGACAATCACCGCATGGGCGTGCGGACCGACACGCCAGACATGCAGGTCGGCCACATGCCCACCCCTGTCCTCGGCGATCGCCTTGATCGCCTGTGTCAGCTTCGGCTCGGCGGTATCGAGCAGGATCGCGGCCGTATCCTTCATCAGCCCCCAGGCCCAGCGGGCAATGATAACCGCCCCAGCCATGCCGATCAGCGGATCGAGCCAGATCCAGCCCAGATACCGCCCGGCCAGCAGGGCTGCGATCGCTGCGACCGAGGTCAGCGCATCCGCCAGCACATGCAGATAGGCCGCACGCAGATTATTGTCGCGAGGACCGTGGGCGTAATCTTGGCCATGATGAGCATGGCCGTGCCCGTGGTCATGCCCATGCTGGTGGCCGTGCTGATGCCCGCCCCCGTCCATCAGCATCCACGCACTGACCAGATTGACGACAAGGCCTACCACCGCGACCAGCGTCGCATCACCGAAATCAACGATGCCCGGATTCAACAACCGTTGCGCCGATTCGGCGGCGATGGCGAGCGAGGCCAGCCCCAGCATCAGCGCCGAGGCGAACCCGGCAAGATCGCCCACCTTGCCGGTGCCGAAGGTGAAACGGGCGTTGTTCGCATGACGCCGGGCAAAGCTATAGGCAAGGGCGGCGATGGCCAGCGCCCCGGCATGGGTCGCCATGTGAAAGCCATCGGCCAGCAGCGCCATCGACCCGGTTATCCAGCCCGCCGCGATCTCCACCACCATGGTGACCAGCGTCAGCGCGATCACCATATGGGTTCGGCGCGCATTACGGTCATGCCCCTCGGGAAGGTAGACATGGTCGAAATAATGGGTTTGCTCGTAGGGTTCGGCGGCCATGACCGATGACTAGGGTCAAAAGCCGGTCAGGACAAGAAGGAGGGCATCCGCATCTTGTGCCGAAAGCCGCCAGTGCCCATAAGGGCGCCGTTACGACTATGTACAAGGCGAAGAAACGCATGACCGCGATACCGCGAACCGGGACCGGCGGCAGATCGGCGATCGTAATCGGCGCCGGTCTGGGCGGGCTCGCGCTCGCCATCCGCCTGCAATCGGCAGGCATCGCGACCACCCTGGTCGAGGCACGCGACAAACCCGGCGGCCGCGCCTATTACTGGCAACGGGAAGGTTTCACCTTCGACGCCGGACCGACCGTCCTGACCGATCCCGATTGTCTGGCGGAGCTGTGGCGCCTTTCCGGCCACGATATGGCCGATGATGTGACGCTGGAGCCGGTCACGCCCTTTTACCGGCTGAGCTGGCCGGACGGCACCACCTTCGACCATGGCATTGACGAAGCCGCGTTGAGGCAGGAAATCGCAAAGCTCGATAGCGGCGACCTGCCCGGCTATGAGCGCTTCCTCGATTATAGCGCCGAGGCCTGTCATGAAGGATATAGGCGGCTCGGTTCGGCCACTTTCCTCGATTTCGCTTCCATGGTGAAGTCTGCGCCCGCGCTTGCCCGCCATCAGGCCTGGCGTTCCGTCTATTCGATGGTGTCGGGCTTTGTGAAGAATGAGAAGCTGCGTCAGGCGCTGTCTTTTCACATCATGCGGATCGGCGGCAATCCGATGACGGCCAGCGCCGTGCACAGCCTGATCTACAAGCTGGAAAAGGACAGCGGTGTCTGGTTCCCGCGTGGTGGCACCAACCGGCTGGTCGCGGCCATGGTAACGCAGTTCGAACGGATCGGCGGCACGCTGCGGCTCGGCGATCCGGTGGACCGGATCGAGACGGTCGGCGACCGGGCGGTCGCGGTGCAGACACGTCAGGGCTGGCGCGGCGAGGCCGACGCGATCGCCAGCAATGCCGACCTGATGCACAATTATCGCGACCTGCTGGCCGGGCATCCCCATGCCGCCCGGCAGACGGAAAAGCTGGCCCGTAAACGCTGGTCGCCCAGCCTGTTCCTCGTCCATTTCGGCATCAGGGGAACATGGCCGGGCATTCCCCACCATATGATGCTGTTCGGCCCGCGCTATGAAGGGCTGCTCACCGACATTTATCAGCATGGGCTGCTTCCGGCCGATTTCGCGCTCTATCTCCACCATCCGACCGTCACCGACCCCAGTCTCGCGCCGGAGGGCTGTTCGACCTTTTATGCGATGGCGCCGGTGCCGAACATGGGCAAGCTGCCGATCGACTGGGACGAAATAGGACCAAATTATGCCGACAGGATCCTCGACGAGATAGAGCGCCGCCTGATCCCGGACATACGATCCCGCATCGTCACGCAATTTCACTATGCGCCGCCCGATTTCGCGCGGGATCTCCATGCCCATCTGGGCAATGCCTTCAGCCTCGAGCCCCTGCTGTCGCAGAGCGGCTGGCTGCGCGGGCACCATCGTGATGATGTCATTTCCAATCTCTATCTGGTCGGTGCGGGCACCCATCCCGGCGCGGGCATTCCCGGCGTGACGGGCAGCGCCAAGGCGACCGCAAGACTGATGCTGGAGGATCTGCAATGAAAAAACTGAACCGCCTGGCCGTCTATTGCGGTTCGGCGACCCCGACCGATCCATCCTTCATCGCCACCGCGCGCGAGGTCGGCGCGGAACTGGCCCGCTGGGGCATTTCGATCATTTATGGCGGAGGTCGACTCGGCCTGATGGGCGCACTGGCCGACGCCGCGCTAGAACAGGGCGGCGAGGTGATCGGCGTGATCCCGGAAGCATTGGTCAGCGCGGAAGTCGCGCATCGCGGCCTGTCGCAACTGCATGTCGTGCCGGATATGCACAGCCGCAAGGCGTTGTTCACATCGCTGGCCGACGGTTTCCTGACGCTGCCCGGTGGCGTCGGTACGATGGACGAACTGTGGGAAGCGGTGAGCTGGGCGCAGCTTGGCTATCACGCCAAACCGGTCGGCCTGCTCAATACCGGCGGCTTTTACGACCAGCTCATCGCTTTTCACCGCCACATGGTGGAAACCGGCTTCATCCGTCCGGCTCATGCGGGCATCATCATCGAACGCGACACCCTGCCCGCGCTGATTGACGCGATGGAGCATTATGAACGCCATGACCCGATCCTCGGCATGGCCACCGAAAGGCTGTAACCGCCGCTTCCCGTGCCGGGACAGGGCCTTTTTCAGCCCCCGCGCGAAATCGCTGGGGGCAATCGGCGGGACAGCGGCAGGCGACGTGGAACAGCCTCGCCTTCCCCCATGTGCGGAAAGCTTGTGGCAGCGCACAAAATAAGATAGAGGCCGCCGCCAATATCCCCTCGAAAAACGAGCCAGAAATTTATGAGCCTCCGCAATGTGGCCATCATCGCGCACGTCGATCATGGCAAGACCACGCTGGTTGACCAGCTTTTCCGCCAGTCCGGCACCTTCCGCGACAATCAGCGCGTCGAGGAACGGGCGATGGACTCGAACGACCTCGAAAAGGAACGCGGGATCACCATTCTCGCCAAGCCCACCTCGGTCGACTGGAACGGCACGCGCATCAACATCGTCGACACCCCCGGCCACGCCGACTTTGGCGGTGAGGTGGAGCGCATCCTCTCCATGGTCGATGGCGTCATCCTGCTGGTCGACTCATCGGAAGGCGCAATGCCGCAGACCAAGTTCGTGACCGGCAAGGCGCTGAAGCTCGGCCTCAGGCCCATCGTCGTCGTCAACAAGATCGACCGCCCGGATTCGCGCATTCAGGAAGTGCTGGACGAGGTGTTCGACCTGTTCGTCAGCCTGGAAGCCAATGACGAGCAGCTCGATTTCCCCGTGCTTTATGCTTCGGGCCGCAACGGCTATGCGAGCGACAACACGGATGCGCGCGAGGGTACGCTGACCCCGCTGTTCGAAAAAATCGTCGATCATGTACCGCCGCCGCATGAGGTGGACGAAAATGCGCCCTTCACCTTCCTCGCAACGCTGCTCGACCGCGACAATTTCCTCGGCCGTATCCTGACCGGTCGCGTGCAGACCGGCGTGTTGAAGCTCAACCAGCCGATCCACGCGCTCGACGCAGACGGCAAGGTGATCGAAACCGGCCGCGCCACCAAGATCATGGCATTCCGTGGCCTGGAACGCGTCCCCGTGAACGAAGCGAACGCCGGCGACATCATCAGCCTTGCCGGCCTGACCGTCGCGACCGTGGCGAACACCATCGCCGATCCTTCGGTCTCCGAACCCATCACCGCGCAGCCGATCGATCCGCCGACGCTGTCGATGCGCTTCGCCGTCAATGATTCGCCGATGGCGGGCCGCGAGGGCGACAAGGTGACCAGCCGCATGATCCGCGACCGCCTGCTGCGCGAAGCGGAAAGCAATGTCGCGATCAAGGTTACCGAAAGCGCCGACAAGGACAGCTTCGAGGTTGCCGGCCGCGGCGAGCTTCAGCTCGGCGTGCTGATCGAGACGATGCGCCGCGAGGGCTTCGAACTCGGTATTTCGCGCCCGCGCGTGCTGTTCCGCGACGGCGAAAACGGCCGCGAGGAACCCTATGAAACGGTCGTCATCGACGTGGACGACGAATTCTCCGGCACGGTCGTCGACAAGATGAACATGCGCAAGGCCGAGATGACCGACATGCGCCCTTCGGGTGGCGGCAAGACCCGCATCACCTTCTCCGCCCCGTCGCGCGGCCTGATCGGCTATCATGGCGAATTCCTGTCCGACACGCGCGGCACCGGCATCATGAACCGGCTGTTCGAAAAATATGGCCCCCACAAGGGCGTGATCGAAGGCCGCAAAAACGGCGTGCTGATCTCCAACGGCACGGGTGAGGCCAATGCCTATGCGCTCAACTCGCTGGAAGATCGCGGCATTTTGATGGTGGCGCCGGGCGACCCGCTCTATGAAGGCATGATCGTCGGCGAAAACGCCAAGACGGACGACCTTGAGGTCAACCCGATGAAGGCGAAGCAGCTCACCAACATCCGTTCCTCGGGTAAGGATGACGCGATCCGCCTCACCCCGCCGCGCAAGCTGACGCTGGAACAGGCAATCGCCTATATCGACGATGACGAAATGGTGGAGGTGACGCCCAAGTCGATCCGCCTGCGCAAGCGCCATCTCGATCCGCATGAGCGCAAGCGGGCGAAGCGGGTTACCGAGGCGGCCTGATCGCGACCGGCACCCCAACCGCCTGAAACCATACAGGATATGAAGGGGGAAGGCTTCGGCCTTCCCCTTTTTTATGTCAGGCGACCGCGCCCCAGACCAGCCTCACGCCGATCAGCACCATCATCGCATTGACCAACAGGTAAAATCCCCGGCCGTGCACGCGCCGGACCAGCCATGACCCGACAAAGGTCGACAGCGTCGCCACAGGCAAAAAGATCGCCGAAATCATCAGCGTATCGCGCGTAAATTCCCCCAGCGCGATAAAGGCGGGCACCTTCGCCCAGTTCATCATCGCGAACAATATCGCCGTGGTACCGACAAATTCCATATGCGGCAGGTTCCTGGGCACGACCCAGATCTGATAGGGTGGCGCCCCGGCATGGGCGATCTGGCTGGTGAAGCCGGCAATCGCGCCGAAGATCAGGCCCGGCCATTCATGTATCGACAGGGGCCGCGACGTGATCCGGTGATAGACGATCCAGAGCTGCCACGCCCCGAACATTATGGAAATGACCCCCAGCATTGCCAGCAGCGCCTTTACCGAAACCATCGCCGAAAACAGCGCCGCCGCCGCGATGCCGACAAGCGCGCCCGGCATCATCCAGGCAACGATGCGACGGTTCCAGCTATGGCGGAAAAGCCAGACGCTGACCGCATCCTGTACGATCAGCAGCGGCAACAGGATCGCCGCCGCCTCCATCGGAGGAAATACCATCGCCATCAGCGGCGTACAGACCATGCCGATCCCGGCGAAGCCACCTTTGGCAAGGCCCAGAAGAACAAGGCTGGACAGGATCAGGAACAGGGAGAGAGGGTCGGTCGGTATCGTCATCGATCACGCTATATGGAATGATCTCCGCTCACACTACATATGAGAAGCATATATTTGCGCGCGCGCCGTCCGGCACCCTTTCGGGGCATATCCTCTCATCGCCCCCCGGCTTCGCGCACCGAACGGGAGTTACAATCATCAAGGGCAGGCCCCCTACCGGCACCATAGAGGTTTGAAACGAAATGCCCCGGCACAAGGAGAAAAGGCGCAGGAATATGCCGATATTTCCAGGCTGTTCGATGCAGCAACCGGCGATTCTTGGTCAAACCCCCGGAGGATGTCCAAATGGCTCCTTTCTCGAATCACAACACTTCCGAAAAAGCGACCGCCCTTCCCTGCGAACAGTCTGGCCCAATATGCGCGCGCCTGAGGCGCCACAACGGTGCTGACAAAGAGGCCTGCCCCTGATGCCGCACTCCGACACCTCACCATATGACCTGCTGTTCGTTTACGGTACGCTGCGACCGGGATGCTCCCATGCGATGGCGCAACGGCTCACCGCTGAGAGCGATCCGCTGGGCTCGGCGCGAATCGGCGGCGCACTCTACCGGATCGGTGACTATCCCGGCCTTGTCCTCTGTGACCGCCCGCCCGACACACCCCCCGCCGATCATGGCGACGCATGGGTAACCGGCGATCTGGTGCGCCTGCGCGATCCGGCGGCGACGCTGCGCTGGCTCGACGCCTATGAAGAAACCGGCCCCGCCTTTCCCGAACCATGGGAATATCGGCGCCTGCTGCTGCCGGTGAACGAAATCGGTGACAAGCGCACAACCCGCCGCCGGGCATGGGTCTATATCTATGCCCGATCCGTGGAGAGGCTGGAAAGAATCATCGGCGGCCACTGGCCGATCGCCTGAAGCGGACCGAAGGCCGGCCTTGCCCGCCCCTGCACCCTTTACTTGACCGACATCGCCCTCACAGCGGCCAGCGTGTTCTTCACATGATCCTTGTAGCTCATCGCGCTGTGAACATAGGCGATGCGGCCCGTTGGCGCGATCACATAGGAAGTGCGGTTGGTCATGGCGCCGATCGGCAGGGCCACGTCGAAACCCTTGACGATCGCCGGACCGGCGGAGGCCACCGCAAATTTGTTGCGGCATTCCTCGACCGAAAATCTGGCGAGCTTATCCACCGGATCGGCCGACATGCCGATTACGGTCGCTCCCGCCTTTTTGAACTCGTCGCTCATTTCCGCGAATTCATGTGCCTCGGCGGTGCAGCCGGGCGTGAAGGCCGCCGGAAAGAAATAGAGCACCACCGGCCCTTTTTTGAGCTGTTCCGACAATTTCAGCGTGAACAATTTGCCCGCCAGCGCACCGCGCGTGGTAAAATCCGGCGCCTTCGCGCCCACCGGCAGCGCGCTGGTCGCGGCTTTGGGTATCACCAGCAGCGCAACCGCACCCGCCACGCCAAGGGCGGCCATCCATGTTTTCCAGCGTCGCATATGCATCTCCTTCGGCTGCACCGCTTATAATCGGCATCGCCCGCAAAAGCGACTCACCTTGCCCTTTTCCCGCCCCGCCGGTAAAGCGCGGCGATCATGACCGCTCCACTCATCATCGCCGTGCCCAAGGGGCGCATATTGGACGAGGCGCTGCCGCTGCTCGCGCGCGCCGGCATCGAACCGGAAGCGGAATTTCATGACAAGAAAAGCCGCGCCCTCAAATTCGCGACCAATGTCGAAAATGTCTCGATCATCCGGGTGCGCGCCTTTGACGTCGCGACCTTCGTCGCCCATGGCGCGGCGCAGCTCGGCATCGTCGGATCGGACGTGATCGAGGAATTCGACTATTCGCAAATCTATGCGCCGGTCGATCTCGATATCGGCCATTGCCGCCTGTCGGTCGCCGAGCCGGTCAATGCCGCCGCCGAAGACGAAACGGCGATGAGCCATGTGCGCGTCGCGACCAAATATCCGCATCTGACCCGCCGCCATTATGAGCGGCAGGGCATTCAGGCCGAATGCGTGAAGCTGAACGGTGCGATGGAACTGGCGCCGTCGCTGGGCCTGTCGCGCCGGATCGTCGATCTCGTTTCCTCGGGCGCGACGCTGAAGGCCAATGGCCTGGTCGAGACCAGCATCATCATGCAGATTTCGGCGCGCCTGATCGTCAACCGCGCCGCGTTCAAGATGCGCGCGGGCGAACTGGTGCCGCTGGTCGAACGATTCCGCGCGGCGGTGGAGGCACGCGATGCAGCGGCTTGATGCGACCAGCGCGGATTTCGCCGGACGCTTCGACGCGCTGGTCAACGCCCGGCGCGAAGCCGACGCCGATGTGTCGAGCGCGGTGCGCGCGATCATCGAAAAGGTCCGGAATGAAGGCGATGCTGCACTCGCCGAGCTGACCGCCAAGTTCGACCGGCACGATCTCGATGCGACCGGATGGCGGATGGGCGAGGATGAGATGCGTGCGGCGCTGGAAGGCCTGCCCGCCGATCTGCGCGCGGCGCTGGAACTCGCTGCCCGCCGCATCGCTGCCTATCATGAAAAGCAGCGCCCCGAAAACCGGGACGAGGTGGACGCCAGCGGCGTGCGCCTCGGCGCACGCTGGGGCGCGGTCGATGCCGCCGGACTCTATGTGCCGGGCGGACGGGCCGCCTATCCCTCATCGGTATTGATGAACGCGATTCCCGCGAAGGTCGCCGGGGTGGAGCGCATCGTCATCGTCACCCCGACGCCGGACGGCATCGTCAACCCGCTGGTGCTGGCCGCCGCCCATATTGCGGGCGTGACCGAGGTGTGGCGCGTAGGCGGGGCACAGGCAATCGCCGCGCTCGCCTATGGCACGAACAGGATCGCGCCGGTCGACGTCATCGTCGGGCCGGGCAATGCCTGGGTGGCCGAAGCCAAGCGGCAGCTTTACGGCGTGGTCGGCATCGACATGGTCGCCGGGCCGTCGGAAATCGTCGTCGTCGCCGACGGGAAGAATGATCCGGAATGGACCGCAGCCGATCTGCTGTCGCAATCCGAACATGACCCGACCAGCCAGTCGATCCTGTTCACCGACGATGCAGTCTTCGCCGATGCCGTCGAAAAGGCGGTGGAGTCGCAGATTCCACAGCTCGCCACCGCATCGACCGCGCGGGCAAGCTGGGATACCAATGGCGCGATCATCCTCGTGCCGACGCTGGAGGCCGCAATGCCGCTGGTGGACCGGCTGGCGCCCGAGCATCTGGAACTGGCGGTGGACGATCCCGACGCGCTGTTCGCGCGGGTGCGCCATGCCGGGTCCGTCTTCCTCGGCCGGATGACCCCGGAAGCGGTGGGCGATTATGTCGCCGGGCCGAACCATGTGCTACCCACCGGGCGGCGCGCACGCTTTTCCTCCGGCCTTTCGGTACTGGATTTCATGAAACGCACCAGCTTCCTCGCGCTCGACAAGGACGCGATCAACGCCATCGGCCCGGCCGCCGTCGCGCTGGCCCGGGCGGAAGGTTTGCCCGCCCATGCCGCATCCGTCGCCCGACGGCTCGGTCTCAACCAGAACTGACAGGAGTCTGCCATGCCGATTTCGCTTTATGATGCCGTCATCCCGACGATGATCCAGATTACGCAGGCACTGCGCAACGTGCTGGACAAGGTCGAAGCCTTTGCCGCTGAAAAGGGACTGACGGAGGCAGAGTTGCTGGGCGCCCGCCTGATCGACGACATGTTCCCGTTGAACAAGCAGATCGCCTGCACGGTCCTCAATTCCTCTTACGCGATCGAGTCCACGCGCAAAGGGGAATTTCTGCTCGACCCGACCGCTCCTCCCCCGGCCGATATGACGGAGATGAAGGCCGCACTGGATGATGTCGTCGCCGCCCTGAAAGCGGTGACCCCCGAGGAAATGGAAGCGATGATCGGTCGCAACCTGCATTATTCCATTCCCGCTTTCGGTCTGGAAATGGATTATGCAGCCGAAGATTTTCTGCTGTCCTATGTTCAGCCCAATTTCTTTTTCCACATCACCACCGCCTATGACATCTTACGCGGCCTGGGCGTTTCCATCGGTAAGAGGGATTTTCTGGGCCAGTTGCGCATCAAGACCGCTGCATGAACGACCGTTCCCGCTCCCGGTCCGTCGCCCGCCTCGCGGCTGTTCAGGCTCTCTATCAGAAGGAGATGGAGAGCACGCCGCTGCCGCTATTGCTGACGGAATTTCACAATCATCGCCTCGGTGCGACGATCGAGGATGTAACCTATGCCGATGCAGAGGTCAGCTTCTTCGACGACATCGTCGCCGGGGTCGATGCCCGGCGGGACGAGATTGACGAGCGCATCAGTGCGCGCCTTTCCAAGGGCTGGTCGCTGCAACGGCTCGACCGGCCGATGCGCCAGATATTGCGTGCGGGCACCTATGAGCTGATGGCCCGGATCGACGTACCGACCGGCACCGTCATCAGCGAATATGTCGATGTCGCCAAGGCCTTTTACGACAAGCGCGAAGCGGGCTTCGTCAACGGCCTGCTCGACGCGGTGGCAAAGGATGTGCGCCCCTGATGCCGAAAGGCCGGGGCCCTGCCGTCCGGCGGCCCGGCCACCGGAGATGAGCCGCGAATCGGCCTTTATCGACAGGCTGAAAGCGGTAGCGTCCGATCCCGCCGCACGCGCGTTGATGGACGATGCCGCAGTACTGGACCGTCCGGAAAATGGGCTGGTCCTCACCCATGACATGCTGGTCGAGGGCGTGCATTTCCTGCCCGGCGACCCGGCGGGCGATGTCGCGTGGAAGCTGCTCGCCGTCAACCTGTCCGACCTCGCGGCCAAGGGCGCGGCGCCGCTGGGCGTGCTGGTCGGCTATGGCATGGGCGACGACCCTGCATGGGACACGGATTTCGCGCAGGGGCTGGCACAGGCGCTGACGCATTTCGGTACGCGGCTGCTGGGCGGCGATACGGTGCGCATGCCGCAGGGAGGCCCCCGTACGCTCGGCCTGACCGCGATCGGCGCGGCTCCGGCCTGCGGCGCCCCGGACCGTCGTGGCGCGCGAACGGGCGACGCGCTGTTCGTCACCGGTACGCTGGGCGATGCAGGCCTCGGCCTTGCCCTGCTGCAGGGGCGGGAACAGGCCCCGGACGATGTACGCGCGCGCCTGATCGCGGCCTATCGTCGCCCGGAGCCGCCGGTCACCCTCGGCCCCGATCTCGCGCCGCTAATGTCCGCCAGCGCCGATATTTCCGACGGGCTGCTGATCGATACGGGACGAATGGCGCGGGCGAGCAGCATCGATATTGTGATCGATCTCGGTCCTGTGCCGCTCTCACCCGCTTATGCCGCTACGCGCGGCGACACCCCGGAAAGCCGCCTTGCCGCGGCGACGGCAGGCGACGATTATCAGATTCTCTTCACCATGGACCCGGCGCAAGAGCAGGAAGCCCGCGCCATCGCCGCACGCCATGGCATAGCGCTGACCCGGATCGGCCATTGTGCGGCGGGTGAAGGACGGCTGTTGCTGCACCAAAACGGTACCCCCATGCCCCTGCCCGGGCGGCTCGGCTATGAACATGATGGCTGAAGCCACCAGCCCCCCATGTCCCCGAGGATCATGCGGGCACCCCCTGCGCCGAATCCGGCTTGACGCGGCGCGCTGGCCCGATAGGCTTCCCGACCAGCGAAATCAGCTGGGTCAGGATCGCACCTCATGACCGACAAGATGCTGAATGCGGGGGGAGAATCCGGCCGATATAATGTCGCCGTCCTTTCTCTGCGCGCCCGGTCCGGCCATAACCGGCCCCGAACCGGACAGATACCATGCCGCCCGACCGGCCCCGGCGGAGCAGCGATCATGATAAAACAGCAGGGGGAGAGGAAAAGCCTATGACAGTCGTTCTGATCGCGATGGGATGCGGCCTGCTGGCCGTGCTCTATGGCCTCGTCACCAGCAGGCAGGTGCTGCAAAGCTCCCCCGGCACCGACCAGATGCAGGGTATTGCCGCCGCCATTCAGGAAGGGGCAAAAGCCTATCTCGGGCGGCAATATCGCACGATCGGAATGGTCGGGGTCGTCGTCGCCCTGCTGGTTCTGGTCTTTCTCGGCCTTACCTCGGCGGTCGGTTTCGTGCTCGGCGCGATATTGTCCGGCGCGGCAGGCTATATCGGCATGAACATTTCGGTACGCGCCAATGTCCGCACCGCCGAGGCCGCGCGTTCCTCGTTGCAATCCGGCCTGACCGTCGCCTTTCGTGCGGGTGCCATCACCGGGATGCTGGTGGCGGGGCTGGCGCTGCTCGCCATTTCCTGTTTCTTCTGGTATCTGACCGGCCCAGCGGGCCATGCCCCCTCCGAACGGGTCGTGATCGACAGCCTCGTCGCGCTGGCCTTCGGCGCCTCGCTCATTTCCATCTTCGCACGTCTGGGTGGCGGCATCTTCACCAAGGCCGCCGATGTCGGCGCCGATCTCGTTGGCAAGGTCGAAGCCGGTATCCCGGAAGACGACCCCCGCAACCCGGCGGTAATCGCGGATAATGTCGGCGACAATGTCGGCGATTGCGCGGGCATGGCGGCCGACCTGTTCGAAACCTATGTGGTGACGGTCGGCGCGACCATGGTGCTGATCGCATTGCTGGTGAAAGGCGTCAGTTCGGCCGAACTGATGCAGCTCATGTCCCTGCCGCTGATCGTCGGCGGCGTGTGCATCATCACCTCGATCATCGGCACCTATATGGTCAGGCTGGGCAGCTCCAACTCGATCATGGGGGCGCTTTACAAGGGGTTCTGGACCACGGCGATCCTGTCGGTTCCGGCGATATTCTATGTGACATGGCGCACGCTGGGCGACATGAATGCGGTGTTCGGCGCCGATCTGGACGGACAGGGCGGCTATACCGGCATGGCGCTGTTCTGGTCGATGATGGTGGGTCTGGGCGTCACCGGCCTCATCGTCTGGATCACCGAATATTATACCGGCACCAATTATCGCCCGGTCCGTTCCATCGCCAAGGCGTCGGAAACCGGACACGGCACCAATGTCATTCAGGGCCTTGCCGTCAGCCTGGAGGCGACCGCCCTGCCGACCTTGGTGATCTGCGCGGGTATCATCATCGCGCACAGCCTCGCGGGCCTGATCGGCATCGCTTTCGCCGCGACAGCGATGCTGGCGCTGGCCGGGATGGTCGTGGCGCTCGATGCCTATGGCCCGGTGACGGACAATGCGGGCGGCATCGCCGAAATGGCGGGGCTGGAAGAGGATGTCCGCACCCGCACCGATGCGCTCGATGCGGTCGGCAACACCACCAAGGCGGTGACCAAAGGTTATGCGATCGGATCGGCGGGCCTTGCCGCGCTGGTGCTGTTCGGCAGCTACACCGAGGATCTGAAATATTACAACACGGCGCTGGGTCTTACCGAAGCGCCCGATTTCAGCCTGTCCAACCCCTATGTGATCGTCGGCCTGCTGCTCGGCGCGCTGCTGCCCTATTTGTTTGGCGCCATGGGCATGACGGCGGTCGGGCGTGCGGGCGGCGCCGTGGTGAAGGAAGTGCGGGACCAGTTCCGCGACAATCCCGGCATCATGGCGGGCACCAGCAAACCCGATTATGCCCGCACCGTCGATCTCGTCACCAAGGCCGCGATCAAGGAAATGATCGTGCCCAGCCTGCTGCCGGTGCTGGCGCCGATCCTCGTCTATTTCGTGATTTCGGCGATTGCCGGCATCGCCAACGGCTTCGCGGCGCTGGGGGCGTTGCTGCTCGGCGTGATCGTCTCCGGCCTGTTCGTCGCATTGTCGATGACCAGCGGCGGCGGCGCATGGGACAATGCAAAGAAATATATCGAGGACGGCCATCATGGCGGCAAGGGATCGGAAGCCCATAAGGCAGCCGTTACCGGCGACACGGTCGGCGATCCTTACAAAGACACAGCCGGCCCGGCAGTCAATCCGATGATAAAGATCACCAATATCGTCGCCCTGCTTCTATTGGCGGCGCTTGCCCATGGGGGGATATGATATTTTTCTTCGGATTTTCAATCCGACATAATATTTACATTACTTAACGACATTTCTTTATCTTATCATCGCCAATTCGATTATCGTCATAGGCGACCCCCTTGGGCCGGATGCCCTGTGCATTCGGGTCGCTCTGCCGGGTTCCCAAAAAGGAACCCGGCATATTATTCCCCTCCCGGCATAGTATAGTCATAAACACTGCCGGGTATTTGGATTTTTTATTTTCGTCTCCGAATCCTGAAATATAAATGACTTTTCTTTCGATAACGTCCCTTCATTACGAACAGTAATATTTCGGGGACATTATGCGGATAAAACAATCATTATATGGCATCGGCCTTTTTCTGTGCGCCGCTGTGATCCCGGCATCATGCCCCGCCCAGACGCCATCGAAAGCCGAAGCGCCGCCGCCGGTCATTCCGCTGGAAATATTCGCGAAGCTGCCGTTCATCGAAATGCCGACCCTGTCACCCGGCGGGCAGCGGATCGCCACTCAGCTGGCGAACAACGGAAAACAGATGCTGGCCATCAAAACCGCCGATGAGAAGCCGGTATTGATTGCGACCGGCAAGGCAGAACTGCGCGATCTGACCTGGCTCAACGATGACTGGTTGCTGGCGACCATCGGCCAGAGCACAAGCTGGCACGGCTTGCCCGTCTACGCCACCCGCACCATCGCCGTTTCCGCCGACGGCAAAACGGTTCGCACCATTCCCAATGTCCCGCAAGGCCAGCATGGCAGTGACATTTTATGGGTAGCGCGGGACGGATCGCCGCGCGTCATCCTCGCTTTTCAGAAGTCGATCGTCATGGACCAGTATTTCTGGCCGACCATGGCGGAAATCGACGTTGCGACGAACAAGATGAAAACGCTGATCGCGCCCCGTTTCAACATCATGCCCAAGTTGAACAGTGCCGGCGGAACACGCAGGGAACGCGAGCTGGTAAGTATTTGATTTTGCTAGGCGTGGGTTTGGGGGCAAAACCGGATGT
>SBGG01000018.1 GCA_006226685.1 Sphingomonadales bacterium | reverse complement strand
CATTTGGACGTCCCGCAGGGATTTGACCAAAATGGCCCGGCGCTGCGTCGAAAAGCCTGGAAATATCGACATATTCCTGCGCCTTTCCTCCTTGCCCTGAGCCATTTTGCTTCAAACCTCAACAGTGCCAGTAATGGGTCCTGACCCTAGATAGCGGAGCCCAAGCAATTATTCGCTAGCATACCGGCCCTGCGGACCGTTACTTGCTGCGACGAAACTGCGCTATGGCGACATCGTCGCGCCGTTCGAACCACACCTCGACCGGCATACCGACCGCAACGTCCGCACCATCACCATCGATGTTCGCCATCATCCGCACGCCTTCTTCCAGTTTGATGAGGGCGATCACATAAGGCACATCGGCCGCCCATGCTTCATAGGGCGGCATGTGCACGATGGTGAAGCTTTCCACAGTCCCTTTACCCGATGCAACGACATGATCAAGCGCATCCGACCAGCAATCGGGGCAAAGCGGGTGGGCGAAACGAAACACTGCGTCGCACGACCGGCAATGACGCAGGCGCAACTCGCCCCTGGCCGTGCCTTCGAAAAAGGCGCGGTTCATCTCAGTGATTTCCGGAACCGGTTTCCCGCTCATGGCTCACGTCCCAAGATCAAGGTTGTGTGGTCGTACATGATCCCCCCGTAGCAATGGACGAGGACCTTGTCGGCGTTCGGTACCTGGCGGGCGCCTGCCTGCCCCATCGCCTGCTTTGCCCCTTCGATCAGCACGGACATGCCGGATGAGTCCCCGGTATGCCCGAACGACAAAAGCCCGCCATATGTATTGACAGGAAAACTGCCGCCCGGATCGCAAGCGCCACTTTGATAGAATTCTCCCGATGCGCCTCTTGCGCACAGGCCGAGATTTTCCAGCAGGATAAGCGGTGTCGCGGAAAACGCGTCGTAAAGCTGCGCCACATCGATGTCGCTGGGTTTCAGACCGGCGGAAGCAAATGCTTCCGCGCCGCTTTGCACGGCGCCCGACTCGTCCAGGACACCTGCGCCGCTGACCGTCCCGCGGGCGTGATATTCCCCGTAGCCAAGCACATAGGCCGGCTGATCGCTCAGGGCCCGGCCAATGTCTGCGCTTGTCACCAGGATCACCCCACCGCCATCGGAAGGGATCGAACAATCGAGATAATGGAATGGTTCGGCAATAGGGCGTGAAGCGAGCACATCCTCTATGGTGATTTCGCCTTTGCCATACATACGCGCATCGGGATTGAGCAGCGCCCATTTCCGCGCCGATACCGCCGCGCGGGCGATATCTTCGCGCGAGATATTGCGTTCATGCATGAAACGCTTGGCAATCAGCGCGTACAGGCTGGGTATGAACGGGCCATAGGGGACTTCGAAATCCTGCTCGGCAATCGTTTTCGCCAGCATTTCGCCGCTGCCCTCGGACGGCTTCAGAAACTTGCCGGACCCCATGCACAAGACGGCCTTTGCCCGGCCTTCGCGGATGGCGCTCATCGCGCGATTGACCATGACGCCGAACGATGCGCCGCCCAGACACATGGTTTCGGCAAAACGCGGTTTCAGGGCAAATTCCGCCACGAGCTTGTCATGTACATAGGCATCCGTCTGCCCTTGTGCCTGACCGCTCGGCGTGGTCAGCAATCCATCGATCAAGTCGGGACGGATGCCCCAATGCCGGATGGCGTCGCGAACCATCGTCCGGAAAAGGTCATAGGGGCCCTGGTCCTGATATCGACCCGGACGCATTTCATAAACTGCTGCGATAGTTACTGGCGCGCTCAATCAACTGCCCCTTCTTGTACAGCATTATGCCAAAGGCGTGGCCGCTGCCTGACGGCATCGTGAGGCGCGCCATCGGGCCAGGCCGACGGCGCACGTCGCAATGCCCTTATTCCGGCCGAGCCCCGTCGAAGAACACCTCCGTAAGATGGAGGCTATCAAGATATTCGTGGCTGCTGCTGATCTTGCCATCCTGGAAATAGAGCAGGAAGTGGTAGCGGTTCTGATACATCTTGCCGGATACATGCTTGGCATCGGAATGAGCACGGACAGAGACCCTGTTTTCTTCCGCCGTCACATCATCGATGATGATCTTCAGACCCGTCTCGGGGAACATCTGCGGCAGCATGGTCATGAGGCCACGGATCGCGTCTTTGCCCCTTACCTCCGGCGGCAACATCGTCTTGCTCTCAACAATGATCGCGCCATCGTCCGTGAACATGTCGACTACGGCATCGACTTCGCCCTTACCGATGCATTCCAGATATTTGCGGGCCATCCGCTTGTTCGCTGCGACGTCGTTCACCTATGTCCTCCTTAAAATCTGCAGGGCATTTTTTCCGGTACAGCCTGGTCGCGTACCAAAGGAAAGAGACCGCAGACATGTATAGCGGCCAACGCCCGGATATTACCGGAACCAAAAACGAAGACGAGGTCTGGCGATGCAACTGCACTATCATGGGCAGGCAATACCCCCATTCCGATGCCTTACGAATGCGGGTGTGCTTCCGGCGGTGCAGGATCACGGCAAATAGCAAACTGCGGGCGCCCGTTCGGGATTGCGATACCGGAACCGCGCTCCCATTCCTCGAGGGCCGAGGCTGCTACGCCGCAAGCTATAATGCGGCGCGCCTTGCCACGACCTTTCGCGTAACGCCCAACCTGCTGCTCCTATCGGGGCCTGCATAGCCGATGGCGACGCCCAAATCCCGAGCCTTCAGGACATGATCGAATGTTGCGAGAACATATCACCGACGAGCCAACGGCCCCGTCGTCATTCAAAGGCAGCTCAGGCCAGCTCCTCGGGCCAGTAAAGCCGCATGGGGTTGGTAACGAGCAGTTTCTGCTGAAGCTCGGCCGTCGGCGCGATGCGCGGGATCATATCGACCAGCGCGCCGTCGTCCGGCACCGCCTTCTGCATATTCGGGTGCGGCCAGTCCGTGCCCCAGAGTACACGATCGGAATAATCGGCGACCAGCGGCGCGACCGCACGGGCGAAATCATCCCATGGCGGCCCCTTGGGCTCTTCCAGCCGATCCGGGCACGTGACCTTGGTCCAGATGTCATCGCGGGAATCCAGCAACGCGCGGAACGCCTTCATGTCCGTGCCGTCCGGCCCCTGCGTCACGTCAGGCCGCCCCATATGATCAACGACGATCAGCGTCGGGATCGCATCGAGGAACGGGCGCAGCTCCTCCAATATGTCGGCCTCGAAATAGATGACGACATGCCAACCCAGTCCCTGGATACGCCGGGCAACCTCGATGAACTTGTCCTTCGGCGCATCGTCGACAAGACGCTTCAGGAAATTGAACCGCACACCGCGAATGCCGCCTTCATGCAGCTTTTCGAGCTCGGCGTCGGAAATCGCGGGATCGACGACCGCCACGCCCCGCGCCTTTCCTTCGGAGAGGGCGATGCCGTTGAGGGTCGCCGCATTGTCGGTGCCGTGGCAGCTCGCCTGCACAATCACATTACGCGAAAAACCGAGGCGATCCCTCAGCGCGAACAGCATATCCGGTCCGGCGTCGCCCGGCAGATATTTGGCCTTCGCGCTGAAAGGAAACTCCGCCATCGGCCCGAACACATGGCAGTGGGCATCGACCGCGCCGGGGGGCGGTGTGAAAGCCGGCTTTGAAGGGGCCGGATGCCAGCTGATAATGCGATCTGCTGCTTCGCTCATTAGAAAACCTCTCCATCCATCAATTTGCGTGCAGTCCGCAGCATCGCCGCGCTGGTGACCGCGCCTGTTTCGTCCAGCTCCATCACGCAGGTCGTCTCGCCGGTCGGATGTTCGACCGACAGCGTCTTGCGGCGTCCCTCAGGAATGACCGCCACGTCTGCCGCCGGAGACCCCGGAATGAGGCAGGCCGTGGCGACACTGACGGCGCCGAGCACGCCGATAGAGGCATGCGCGCGATGCGGAATGAAGCTGCGCACCGTAACCGCACCGCCATCACGCGGAGGCGCGACCAGCATCATCTTGGGCACGGATTTCTCCTTCACATCGCCCAGATTCATTCGCTCGCCCACGGCAAGGCGGATCGCTTCGATCTTCGCCTTAAGTTCGGTCGCATTGTCGAGTTCGTCCCGGCTTTCATAACCGGTCGCGCCGACATCCTGCGCCTTCATCACCACGCACGGCATGCCATTGTCGATCAGCGTAACCGGCACGCCATTGACCATGTCCACCGCATTACCGCTGGGAAGCAGCGCGCCGCAGGAGGAGCCGGCAGTATCGCGAAATTCAAGCGGGACCGGCGCCGCGGTACCGGGCACGCCGTCGATACGGGCCTCCCCGGCATAGGAAACCCTGCCCCCTGGTGTCTGCACGGTCGCGACCGCGATCTGGCCGGTATTTTCCATGAAGATGGTGACCTTCGTCTCGCCATCCTGCGCCCTCACCAGGCCGCGCTCAATCGCAAATGGGCCGACCCCGGCAAGGATATTGCCGCAATTCTGCGCGTCGCTGACGATTGCCTGATCGACGAACACCTGCAGGAAGAGATAGTCGACATCGACGCCCTCCCGCGAGGAGGCGCTGACCACCGCAACCTTGCTGGTAAGCGGGTCGGCGCCCCCCATGCCGTCAATCTGGCGCGGATCGGGCGATCCCATCACCCGCAACAGAAACGCGTCGCGCGCGACGCTGTCGGCGGGCAGATCCTCTTTCAGGAAATAACCGCCCTTCGACGTGCCGCCGCGCATCCACATTACGCGGGTTCCGGCATCGGCCTCAGACATATTTCAGACCCATGGATTCAAGCTTGCCGCGCATGTCGTATATGTCGAGCCCCAGCTCGCCTGCGGCGAGGCGCTTGCGCTTGGCCTCTTCATTGGCCTCGCGCGCCTGTGCCTTCTCCAGCACCGCAGCCGCATTCGCCATCGGCACCACGCACACGCCGTCATCATCGGCGATCACTACGTCTCCGGGATTGACCAGCGCATTGGCGCAAACGACCGGCACATTGACCGAACCGAGCGTCGCCTTGACCGTGCCCTGCGCATGGACCGCTTTCGACCAGACCGGGAAGTTCATCTGCTTGAGGTCACGTACATCGCGTACGCCCGCATCGATGATGAGCCCGCGACAGCCGCGCGCCTGTGCCGAAGTCGCCAGCAGATCGCCGAAATAGCCATCCGTGCAGGGGCTGGTCGGCGCAAGTACGATGACATCGCTTTCCTGAAGCTGCTCGATCGCGACATGCACCATCCAGTTGTCGCCCGGAGGCGCCGAAATGGTGACGGCGCTGCCTGCGATGCGGGCGCCCGGATAAATGGGCCGCATGTGCGGCGCCATCAGGCCAGTGCGGCCCTGCGCCTCATGCACGGTGGCGACACCACAGGCCGCCAGCCCGTCGATGATAGCACGATCCGCGCGCTGAATATTGGTGACGACGACTCCAGCCATGGCTCCATTCTCCCTAGGGCAGTTTCCAGAAATTTGGCGGGCACCATGAAAAGAGCCGCCCTCGGGATGCAAATGGAAAAGGGTGCATTTGACATAAAGTTTTGCTAAGTTTGCATCATGGAAGCAGACCAGTTCAACATACGACATTTGCATGCGCTGATTGCCGTGGTCGCTTCCGGCGGAATCACCGCCGCCGCAAGGGTCGTCAACCTGACCCAGCCCGCCATCACCCAGGGCATAGCCAAGCTGGAGCGGCAGCTTGGCACCCCCTTATTCGAACGCCGCCCCGGCGGAATGGAACCGACCGAGGCCGCCCGCACCCTCGCCCGCCGCGCCGAAGCCGCCATCCGCCTGATCGGCACGCATCGTGCCACTGCGGCCCAAATTCGCGCCTTTATCGCACTGGCGCGCGCCGGCAGCTATGCCGCCGCCGCCGCCGCGACGGGGCTTGCGGAAGCATCCTTGCATCGGGCGATCGGCGATCTGTCGCTGGCTATGGGATTCCAACTTGTCGACCGGCGCGGACGGGGGGTGGCTCTCACCCGGCGCGGGGCTGCCGTCGCCCGAAATTTCCGACTCGCCATGGCGGAACTCAATTCCGCGCTCACCGAACTGGCGGCGCTTGAAGGGCGCGAAACCGGACGGATCGCGATCGGCGCCATGCCTTTGTCGCGCGCGCGCGTGCTCCCCATTGCTATAGAGCGCTTTCACGCGCTCTATCCGCAAGTGGACCTGTCCATCATCGAAGGGTCGCATATGGAACTCTCCGGACCGCTGCGCGACGGCGAAATCGATATGATGATCGGCGCGTTGCGGCAGGGAGAATATGACGGCGATCTGGTGCAGCGACCGCTGTTCGATGATCGCCCCGTCATCATGGCGCGCACCGGTCATCCGCTTGGCAGGGAAACCCGCCTCGACGCCGAAACGCTGACGCGTTTTCCGTGGATCATGTCCGGCGCGGATACGCCACTGCGGCGCCTGTGGGAACATATGTTCCAGCAATTGGGCACCACCCCGCCTCATGTTCCGATCGAGTGCGGGTCGGTGATGACAGTCCGGCAGATCCTTTTGAACAGCGATTTCCTGACCCTGCTTTCGCCGGATCAGGTCGCGCTGGAGCTCCAGGCCGGCTGGCTGACCGCGATCGGGCCGATGCCGGTCGATGTGCGCCGGTCGATCGGCCTGACCACCCGCGCCGACTGGCGGCCTACACCCTTGCAGACCCGCTTCATGGAAATGATCGCCGAAGCGGCCACGGAATCACATTGATACCACGTCCCTTCAATCCATAATTCGCATATTCTAATGGATGGGACCGTGAATTGATTGGCGGTGGTGACCGAACGCCGCTTAAGTCCCCGCCATGGACAGGAGAGTGACACTGATCGGCTTCGGCGAAGCCGGACGCACCTTTGCGACAGCGGGCGAATGGAAGCAGGCCGCACGGGTGCACGACCTGCTGAGCGGCGAGCCCGCTATGCAGGCGGCTATGGCCAATGCCGGCATTATCCGGTGTGCCGACATGGAAGAAGCGGTGACAGGGGCATCCTTCATCCTCTCCCTCGTGACCGCAGATCAGGCGCTGATTGCCGCCCGTGACGCGGCGTGCAGCATCTCTCCCGGCACGATTTTCTGCGACATGAACAGCGTCGCCCCTCAGACAAAGCAAGCGGCGGCCGAGATGATCGATGCCGCCGGCGGCCATTATGTCGATGTCGCGATATTGGCTCCGGTCAATCCGGCCCGGCTTTCGGTTCCGCTCCTGCTCGCCGGGGAAAAAGCAGCGGAAGCAATGAAAATTTTCACCGCGCTCGGGTTCACCAATATCCGCATCGCGGGCGAAGCGGTGGGGCGCGCCTCTGCCATCAAGATGATCCGGTCCGTCATGATCAAGGGCATGGAAGCGCTGACCGCAGAATGCGTTTTAGCGGCAGAGAAAGCGGACGTGCTCGACGAAGTGCTTGCCTCACTCGACGCCAGCGAAAAACCCAGGCCCTGGAATGAGCGGGCCGACTATAATCTCGACCGGATGATGATCCACGGCCTGCGTCGCGCGGCCGAAATGGAAGAGGTCGTGAAAACACTCGAAGGCCTTGGCACCGGCGCGGCGATGACCCGCGGCACCGTGCAGCGGCAGCGCGAAATCGGCGCGCTCGGCCTGAAGCAGCCGGAAGATGGGCTGGTCAACAAGATCATACGGATAAGCAACGGAAGGATGCAGGAAGCATGACCCTGATCATTGATTGCCATGGTCATTATACGGTGCTGCCCAAGGGGCATGACGCATGGCGCGAAGAACAAAAGGCCGCCTATAAGGCTGGCGTCGCGGCGCCGGCCTACCCCGAAATTTCGGATAACGAGATTCGCGAGACGATCGAGGCGAACCAGTTGCGCCTCATTCGGGAACGCGGCGCGGACATGACGATCTTTTCCCCGCGTGCCTCGGCCATGGCCCCGCATGTGGGCGATGCAGAGGTGGCGAAGGAATGGGCGTTCCGATGCAACAACCTGATCGCGCGCGTGGTCAATCTCTTCCCGGAAACCTTCGTCGGTGTGTGCATGCTGCCGCAGTCGCCCGCTGCCGATATGAGCAATTCGATCGCCGAGCTGGAGCGGTGCGTCAATGAACTGGGCTTCATCGGCTGCAACCTCAACCCCGATCCAGGCGGCGGCCATTTCCAGCACCCTCCGCTGACCGACCGCTATTGGTACCCCTTCTATGAAAAGATGGTGGAACTGGACGTTCCCGCGATGATCCACGTCTCGGGCAGCTGCAACCCGGCCATGCATGCCACCGGCGCCTATTATATCGCCGCCGACACCATTGCCTTCATGCAGTTGATTCAGGGCGATCTGTTCAAGGATTTCCCGACATTGCGCTTCATCATCCCGCATGGCGGCGGCGCGGTGCCCTATCATTGGGGCCGGTATCGCGGTCTGGCGGACATGTTGAAGCAGCCCTCGCTCGACACCCATCTGATGAACAATGTGTTCTTCGATACCTGTGTCTATCATCAGCCGGGCATCGACCTGCTCGCCGATGTGATCGATAACAAGAATATCCTGTTCGGCAGCGAAATGGTGGGCGCGGTGCGCGGGATCGATCCCATGACCGGCCATTATTTCGACGACACCAAGCGCTATGTCGATGCGCTGGATATTTCGGATGCCGAGCGTCACGCCATTTTCGAAGGCAATGCACGCAAGGTTTTCCCGCGTCTTGATAAAATCCTCAAGGAGAGAGGCCTGTGAGCACCTGGATCAACAATAGCTGGTATGTCGCGGGCTGGGATTCGGAAATCGATCAGGCTCCGGTCGCCCGCACCATCTGTGGCGTGCCGATGATGTTCTATCGCCGCCTCGACCGTTCGGTCGTGGCGATGCGGGACGCCTGTCCGCACCGGCTGTTACCGCTGTCCATGGGGCTGCGCGAGGGCGATTCCATCCGTTGCCGCTATCATGGACTGAAGATCGGTTCGGACGGCGTGGCCGAGGAAATGCCACTCAAGACCGACGCTGTGAACAAGCGGATCTGTACAGAGACTTTCGCGGTAGCGGAAAAGCACCGCTTCGTCTGGGTCTGGATTGGCGAGAAGGAAAAGGCCGACCCGGCGCTGATCCCCGATCTCTGGCCCTGTTCACGTGAGGACTGGACCTTCGACGGCGGCTATTATCATATCAAGTGCGATTATCGTCTGATGATCGACAATTTGATGGACCTGACCCACGAAACCTATGTCCATGCAGGCTCGATCGGTCAGCCTGAAATCATGGAAGCGCCGCTTGAATCCAGCGTGGACGGCAATAATGTGTATCTGTCGCGCTGGATGCCCGGCATCGATGCCCCGCCCTTCTGGCGCGGCGCGCTGAAGAAGGAAGGCCTGGTCGACCGCTGGCAGATTTGCCGCTTCCTTGCCCCCTCGGCGGTGATGATCGATGTCGGTGTGGCGCCGGTCGGTGCCGGAGCCACGATCGAAAATCACGATCAGGGCGTGCGTGGCATGGTGGTCGATTTCATGACGCCGGAAACGGAAAACACCCACCATTATTTCTGGGGCATGGCCCGCAATTTCGACATAGAAGACAAGGGCTTCACCGCCCGTTTCAAACGCCAGCAGGGCGGTGTCTTCGCCGAGGACAAGGAGATATTGGAGGCCCAGCAGGCCGCCATTATCGCCAATCCCGATCTGCGCCTCAACGCCTATAACATCGACCAGGGCGGTGTACGGGCACGGCAGGTCATCAATCGCCTGATCCGGGAAGGGACGGCCATGGAGCAGGAAGCCAAAGCATGAGCACCGATATCGATATTCACGAATATCTGGCCGAATTCGATGACATCCCGGGCACCCGCGTCTACACGGCAGCGCGGGCCCGCAAGGGATATCACCTCAACCAGTTCGCGATGAGCCTGATGAAGGCGGAAAACCGGGACAGGTTCAAGGCGGATGAGCGCGCCTATCTGGATGAATGGCCGATGACCGAAGCGCAGAAGCAGGCGGTGCTCGACCGGGATTATAACCGTCTGCTCGATCTGGGCGGAAATATCTATTTCATGGCCAAGATCTTTTCCAGCGATGGCCTGTCCTTCGTTCAGGCGGTCAGCACCATGACCGGCATGAGCGTCGAGGATTATCAGGCCATGATGGTCGCCGGGGGGCGCTCGCCCGAAGGCGTCCGTTCGATCAAGGCCAATGCCGCCGCCGGTGGTACTGTTGAAAAAGGAACGCGCTGACATGGCCCATATTACCGCTGGCGTCGCATCGAGCCACATTCCCGCACTGGGCGTCGCTTCGGACTTCAACAAGAGCGAGGAAGACTATTGGAAGCCCGCCTTCGCCGGTTATGAATGGACGAAGAAATGGGAAGAAGACCAGAAACCCGACGTGGTGATTCTGGTCTATAACGATCATGCTTCGGCCTTCGACATGAAGATCATCCCGACCTTCGCCATCGGGTGCGGAGAAAAGTTCGGCATTTGCGACGAAGGTTGGGGGCCGCGCCCGGTGCCCGATGTCGAAGGCCATCCCGATCTCGCCTGGCATATTGCGCAGAGCCTGATCCTCGACGAGTTCGACATGACCATCATCAACGAAATGGATGTCGATCACGGCCTGACCGTGCCCCTGTCTATGATGTTCGGCAAGCCCGAAAAATGGCCGTGCAAGGTCATTCCCCTCGCCGTCAACGTCGTCACCTATCCGCCGCCATCGGGCAACCGGTGCTGGGCGCTGGGCGAGGCGATCAAAAAGGCGGTGGAGAGCTTCCCAGAAGACCTTAACGTACAGATCTGGGGCACGGGCGGCATGAGCCACCAGTTGCAGGGGCCGCGCGCGGGCCTCATCAACCGGGAATGGGACAATATGTTCCTCGACGGCCTGATCGGCGACAGCGACAAGCTGCGCTACATTCCGCACATCGAATATCTGCGGGAGACGGGCAGCGAAGGCATTGAAATGGTGATGTGGCTCATCATGCGCGGCGCGCTGGGCAAGAAAACCAAATGCCTCCACCGACATTATCATGTCCCCGCCAGCAATACGGCGGTCGGGCATATCGTTCTGGAACCGGTAACGGATTAAGGAGAATCTCTCATGAAAATCGCTCTCGCCGGTGGTGGCGCCTTTGGCGAAAAGCATCTTGACGGCCTGAAGAATATCGATGGCGTCGAGGTGGTTGCGCTGTGCGGTCGCCGCCAGGAACCCACCGAGGAAATGGCCGCCAAATATGGCATCGGCTTTGCCACCACCGATTATGACGCGGTGCTGGCCCGCCCCGATGTCGACGCGGTGATCCTCTGCACCCCGACCCAGATGCACGCCGAGCAGGCGATCAAGGCAATGGATGCGGGTAAGCATGTCGAGGTGGAAATTCCCCTCGGCGACAACTGGGCCGATTGTCAGGCGGTTCTCGCCAAGCAGCGAGAAACCGGCCTGGTCTGCATGGTCGGCCACACCCGCCGCTTCAATCCGTCGCACCAGTGGGTCCACAAGAAGATCGTCGCAGGCGACCTCGCGGTTCAGCAGATGGACGTGCAAACCTATTTCTTCCGCCGCAAGAATATGAACGCCAAGGGGGAGGCCCGGAGCTGGACCGACCATCTGCTCTGGCACCATGCCGCCCACACGGTCGATCTCTTCGCCTATCAGGCGGGTAAGATCGTACAGGCCAATGCGCTGCAGGGTCCGATCCACCCGGAACTCGGCATCGCGATGGACATGTCGATCCAGCTCAAGAGCGAGACAGGCGCGATCTGCACCTTGTCGCTCTCGTTCAACAATGACGGGCCGCTCGGCACTTTCTTCCGCTACATCTGCGACAACGGCACCTATATTGCGCGCTATGACGATCTGGTGAACGGTCGCGAGGAAGTGATTGACGTGAGCAAGGTCGATGTGAGCATGAACGGCATCGAGTTGCAGGATCGGGAATTCGTCGCCGCGATTCGCGAAGGACGGGAACCCAACAGCTCGGTTGCTCAGGTGCTCGATTGCTATCGTGTGCTGGGCGAGCTCGAAACCCAGTTGGAGAACAGCAAGGCATGATCGACAGCCGAACGATCGCGGGACGGAAATTGAGGCCGGTGGGTCTTGGGTGCATGAATCTGAGCTGGGCCTATGGCAATACGCCCGGCGAAGAGGATGCCGCACGCCTGCTCCATCGCGCGCTCGACCTCGGCTATGATCATCTCGATACGGCGCGGATCTATGGCGAAGGTCATAATGAGGAACTGATCGGCAAGGTGCTGGCCGGGCGGCGCAAGGAGTTTTTCCTTGCCTCCAAGACCGGCATCATTGTCGACGGGGACAAGCGCCGCATCGATTGCCGGCCGGAAACCATCCGCAACGCGGTGGAAACCAGCCTGCGCCTGCTGCAAACCGACCATATCGACCTTTATTATCTTCACCGCCGCGATTTCGCGACGCCGATCGAGGACTCGGTCGGCACGCTCGGCGAACTGGTGAAGGAAGGAAAGATCGGCGCGATCGGCCTTTCCGAAATGAGCGCCGATACGCTGCGCAAGGCCCATGCCGCCCACCCCATCGCCGCGCTTCAGAACGAATATTCGCTCTGGACCCGGAATGTGGAGCTGGGTACGCTGGAGGCCTGCCGCGAACTGGGCGTGGCGATGGTTGCCTTCTCCCCGGTTGCGCGCGGTGCGCTGGGCGGGGAATTGCGCGATCCGTCGATATTGCCGAAAGGCGATCTGCGGCTCAGCCATCCCCGCTTCAACGCGGAGAACTGGCCGAAAAATCTGAAGCTGATCGATGCATTCGACGCACTGGCCAAGGAAGCCGGGGTGGAACCCGCACAGCTTTCACTCGCCTGGGTGCTGTCGCGCGGCGACCATGTGCATGTGATCCCCGGCACCACCAGCATCCCGCATCTGGAAGAGAATTTCGCGGCGATGGACGTGACCATTGCGCCGGATATTCTCAACCGTGCAGGGGCGCTCATCAACCAGCAGACGGTTTCGGGCCATCGTTATCCCGAAGGAATGCGCAAGACGATAGACACTGAGGATTTCGTCTGACGCATTTGCGAGCGGGAAAGTCATGCCTGCTTAAAGTGCCACCTCGACTTCGATCAAAGGCGGCACTTTAACTTTCCTTCGCTGTCGTCGCCTCTGCTCAGGCGGGGACGAGCAACGGCGGATCCGCCTCTATCCGGCGGAACGGAATGGCGAATATCTCTGCCAGCCATTCCGGCGTCAGTATCGCATCGCGTGGGCCACATGCGACGATCTGCCCCTGCTTCATCAACACCACATGATCGGCGACTCGCGCCGCATGATTGACATCATGCAGCACCACGACCACACCCGCGCCCCGCCGCGCCGTTTCCCCGAGCCGCCCCAGCACCACCAGCTGATGTGCGGGGTCAAGGCTCGCCAGCGGCTCATCGGCAAACAGCCATTGCGGTTCCCCGGCCAGCACGCGGGCGAGCAGCACCCGCGCCTGCTCGCCGCCCGACAGGGTCAGCACCGCACGGTCGGCCAGATGGGCAATGTCCATGTCAGCCATAACCGAAAAGATGACGGCACGGTCCTCTTCCGACAAACGGCCGCCGCCACTATGCGCCATGCGACCAAGCGCCACCAGCGCGTCGACCCGCATGTTCCAGTGAATCTCTCCGCGTTGCGGCAAGAGGCCGATCAGACGCGCCCGCTCCCCCGCCCCGATCGCAGTCAGAGGGCGCCCGCCCAGTCGCACCCCCGCCCGTGCTTCTTCCACAAGCCCCGAGAGGCAGGAAAGCAGACTGCTCTTGCCCGCGCCATTGGCTCCGAGAATGGCGGTAACCTTCCCCTGTTCGAAGATACCGTCGGCCCTATCGACAACAGGACGTCCGCCCCGGATCAATGAGAGCGATGCGAAAGACAGGTCGCAGTTCATGCCAGTTCCTTCCGCATTTTCGCCAGCAACAGGATGAAGAAGGGCGCGCCCAGCACCGACATCATGATGCCGAGCCGGACCTCGCTCACCACCGGCAGCAGACGGATCACCATGTCGGCAACCACCACCAGCAATGCCCCGGCGAGGGCGGAAGGCAGCATCAGCGCAGAAGGGCGGTAACCGACCAGCGGACGAACGAGATGCGGCACGATCAGGCCGACGAACCCGATAACCCCGGCAATCGCGACCGCCGTGCCGACTGTAAGCCCGAGCCCCACCACCATCAGCCCTTGCAGCCGACGCATATCCACTCCCATGGATCGTGCCGCCACATCCCCCAAAGTCAGCGCATCGAGTCCCCGCCCCGCCCGCATCAGCACGAACAGGCCCGTGCCGATCAAAGGGGCACCCAATGCGACATCATTCCAGCTCCGGTCGGTCAGTGCACCCATCAGCCAGGTTACGATCTCGGCGGTCGCGAAGGGTGTGGGCGCAAGATTGATAAGCAAGGCCGTCAGCGAAGCCGCTATGCTGGAAAGTATCACCCCGGCCAGCGTGAACAGCAATATGCTTCCCGAACGTCCGGCGATCAGCACCAGCAGCGTCGCCCCCGCCATCGCCCCGCCCAGCGCGAACAAAGGCAGCAGCCAGACCGAAACGGCGAAGCCGAAATAAAGGCTGACGACCGCCCCCAGCGCAGCGCTGGCCGACACCCCGAACAGGCCCGGATCGGCCAGAGGATTGCGGAGATAGCCCTGCATCGCCGCGCCCGAACCGCCCAGCGCGGCCCCGACAAGCCCCCCGACGCAAATACGTGGCAGGCGCAGCTCCGTGATGATGAGCGACGGCAAATCCCCT